>JBDTLW010000358.1:0-3739 GCA_039934575.1 Parafilimonas sp.
CAAACTTTTTGATCAGTTGTGTCGCCGTCAATGGTAACTTTTACTGTCGGTCCGCAATTTTGAAACACAATATCATCAATGGCAAAAGCACTGCCGCATCCGTATGGAGGATCAGTAGTAATTTTCAAAATAACAGCAGTAACACCGGCAGTTGTTTTATAAGTAAAGCCATACTCTTTCCATTGTTTTGAATCAGTTATTGGAATATCTCCTGTATTATATGTTGCAAGTACTTTACCTGATAAAGACTCGATACTTAAAGTAAGATTTGGCAATATAGGTTTGGTAATGGTGCAGCTAAATCCTTCACGCAATACACTGGTAATCCAAACCGAATACTGGTAAGTCATATTTTCACATAAATTTTTTGCAGTATCCTGGTGTACAATGCCGGGTGTGCTTTCTGCATTCACTAACATATAATTTCCTTTTCCATCAGCGGTATGATCGCCTGTTAACGCCACCCAGGTTCCACCGCATCCAAACAGAAAATTATTGATAGTATATTGTCCTTTGCCCGGGCAACCGCCTACATAATCATACGTAGTTTTGTTAGGTGGAAAGCTATAGCCATTTCCAAATGTTACATTCACAATGGGGTCGCCTAAATTATTATTACACAATTGAGCCTGTGCGATAAATGATGAAAAAGATAAAAAGATTGGCAGCCAAAATTTCATTGCAAATGTTTCCGCAGAGTTTTATTTTATAGTTGAAGATACATTTATCATTAATATTTTATCATGTATGCTTGCAGGAACCTTCAATTTCTCAAATGAAAATAACGAATTAAATAAATGATACTGATATTAAGATTGATTTTTGCAATCGAAGCAGGACGTTTTATGTTAATTCTATAGGCACAAATAAATTGATGATTTACATACTTAATATAAAGGACTGGTTTTTTAGCTTAGGCGATAAATATCATGTTAATCCGATCATCTTTGGAAGTATCTATGTGGGTGCCATCCCCTTTTTCTTTTTATCACTTGCGTGGCTTATAAAAAATATCAAACAAAAAAAACCAATTGTTCTTCCTGTTTTGCTTACCGGTTTTTTCTTTATTTCCGCTTATTTGTATTTAATTATCGCGGGCAGAAATATTCCGTTTTGGGTGTATATTTTTATTGCAGTGCTGATTATTTACGGAGTTATTTCAACTGTAAAAAAAGTAAAGAAAAAAGTAAAGGAATAATTAAAGCCCGAATAAAAAACGCAGCAAATTTTTTAGTGATGCTGTTAATGCTTTTTGTTTATACTGCACAATAATCTGCTGGTTTACTCTTGATGCAACAGGATAAGGATATATTTTATTAAAGATTTGATTGATGGAAAGTTTTGCCTGCATTGCCAGTATAAATTCCTGTATCATTTCTCCGGCGTTTGGCGCAATCATTGTACCGCCTACAATTTTTTGTTTCGCAAAAAGTTTTTTTGAAATGAAAAGAATCAATTTTCCGTAATTATAATCATCTGTTGTGGCACGATCATCTTCATCAAAATTCAGTTCAAGTTTTTCAAAAGATATATTCTTTTCTTCAAGTTCTTTTTGTAACAAGCCAAAGGTTGCCACTTCGGGTTTGGTAAATATTACCCAGCTCATATAATCATTATTCAATGATTTTTTAAAAGGCGAAAAAAAGTTATTGAGCAATAAACGTGCATGTTGTTCTGCTCCATGTGACAGTTTTAAACGACCTGCAATATCGCCGCCAACAAAAACATTTTTATTAGTTGTTTGAAGATGTTTATTATTTACAATTTTATTGTTTTTTGTTTCAATTCCGGCTTTATCTAATTCAAGCGTTTTAAGATCTGATTCTCTTCCAATGGCTATAAAGAAAGCATCTGCAGCACGTTCAATTTTATTTCCATTTTGTAATGTTATTGTTGCTGTGTTATTATTTGAAAATGATTTTACTTCCGCATTTGAAATAAATTGAATGCCGTTATTTTTTAATTGCTGCATTAAAATTTCGCTGATTGATCTTTCTTCCTTAGGCAGAATAAAATCACCTCTGTGCACAACAGTTACATCGCTTCCCAAATTTTGAAATGCAAAAGCCATTTCTGCAGCAACAGGTCCGCCACCGATAATCATCATTTTTTCCGGCAGATCATTCAAATCAAAAATGCTTTCATTATCATACCATGTTACCTGTTCAATTCCTTCAACATATAATTTTTTTGGATGAGAGCCTGTAGCAATCACAATTTTTTTAGCAGAGAATTTTTTATCGTTTACAACAACAGAATGTTTATCAAAAAACCTGGCAATACCTAATTCAACATCAATCCCTTTGGATATTAGAAAATCAGCATTTTCATGCGCACGAATTTTACTTTGTCTTTCATGCACATATTCCATGGCTTTATTTATATCCACTGACGGTTCATTATTTTTTATTACTTTTTTTGCATTGCTCATAATCTTTGCAATATGCAGCAAAGCCTTACTGGGCACACATCCATAGTTTAAACAATCACCGCCAATATTAAAATCTGTTTTATCTATCACTAATGTTTTTAATCCAACTTCTGCCATAAATAAACTTACACTCAAGCCCGCAGAACCAGCGCCAATAACTATGATATCGTATAAAAATTTATTCATAAAATTTCTTAAATATTTATATCAGAATATATTTACTCAACCATTTATTAAACAATCTACGTATATCTTTTAAAAAATGATAATGAAGAAAGTTTTTGGAATTTTAATATCGGTATTTTTTATCAGTTCATGTTTTTCATCACCTGCAGGTAATTCAGCTCATCCGCCATCCAATCAGATATGGGATGATCTTTTGTATAAATATGTAACTAACGAGGGGCTTGTTAACTATAAAGGTATTATAAGCGAAAAAGCCAGCTTTGAATCATATCTTAATTCTTTAAGTAACAACCCGCCTTCTTCAACATGGACAAGCAAAGAGAAAGAAGCTTATTGGATAAATGTTTATAATGCTTTTACTGTTAAACTTATTATAGATCATTACCCGGTAAAAAGTATAAAAGATATTGGACCATATATTCAAATACCTTTTGTAAATACACCCTGGCAAAAAGAATTTTTTAAAATTGGCGAAGAAGATATGAAACTGGATGCTGTAGAGCATGATAAATTGCGCAAACAATTTAATGATCCCCGTGTGCATTTTGCAATTGTATGTGCTTCGATGAGTTGCCCGAAGTTACGAAATGAAGCGTATGAAGGTTCAACCTTAGATGCGCAGTTGGATGACCAGGCAAGAGCATTTCTGGCTGCAAAATCAAAAAATATTATTACACCAGATAAGTTGCAGTTATCAAAAATATTTTCATGGTACAAAGGTGATTTTACAAAGAACGGAAGCCTGATTGATTTTTTGAATAAGTATGCGCCTGTAAAAATTAACACAGATCCCGATATTGACTATCTTGACTATAACTGGAACTTAAACCAGCAATAACTAAATTACTTTTGCTTATATGATAAGTGTTATCATTCCGGCATATAATGAAGAGGCAGTTATTGAGAGGCTGATTTTTCATTTAAAAGAAAATTCTGATAACAATATTGCAGAAATAATTGTTGCAGACGGAGGCAGTACCGATAATACCTCCTGTGTTGTTTTGAGGCAAGATATTAAGCTTGTTGAATGCAAAACAAAAGGGCGCGCAACACAAATGAATGAAGCGGCATTAATAAGTAAGGGCAATATTTTATATTTTGTACATGCTGATACCTTACCGC
>JBDTLW010000359.1:0-3726 GCA_039934575.1 Parafilimonas sp.
CCAGACCGTCTTTATCAACCGCATTAGCAACAACAATAATTGGAGTACCATCGGGCTTCTTTTCAGGCCTCTGGTCAAATAAATTATTTACCATTAAAAATCTGGCATCGGGAGTGAGAACTATCTCAGTGGTTACCCTGTGCTTATTCCCAATATTTGCTGTATAAGAACCCGGTTTCTGTGTAAGCTTTCCGTTATTTACCGAGAACATGCGAATATGATCTGGCCCAAATGCGTGACATACATACAATGTATGTGTATTCTCTGCATAAGCAAGGCTTTTTGCCGTGCCGCTTTTGCCAATCACGGGCTGGCCTGTAGGCTGCACATCAATTAATGTCAGTGAGCCATCATCAGCCACTTTAAAACTGGACACAGAATTATTGCCTCCGTTTGTAGTGAATAACCATTTATGATCAGCACTAAGAATTATACTTTTAACTCCTTCAAAGGCATTGGGTTGATTTGGCGCATCGTAGATGGGCTTATAGGTTCCTGAACCTTTACCCCCTGTTGGTGTTCTTCGAACCTCAACAAGACCGCCATCTTTCATTCTGGCGTAAGAAATAATCTCATTTGTTATGCCGTTTGTTTGCATGTAAAGGGCTCCTTCCATTTTACCGCCTGGT
This sequence comes from Parafilimonas sp., assembly GCA_039934575.1. Lineage (GTDB taxonomy): Bacteria > Bacteroidota > Bacteroidia > Chitinophagales > Chitinophagaceae > Parafilimonas. The sequence goes on from JBDTLW010000359.1 coordinate 630, forward strand.
TTGTCCCCTTTCTTGCAGGATGTAAATGCAAACATTAATGCAAAAAAACATGTCACGCTTAGAAATAGTTTTATTGATTTCATAATTTTTATTTTTTATTTGTTTAGTTTAGTTGTTTCATTATTTTTATTACATTCTGATAGTCATAACATCAGGACTAGGGGCGCTTATGTTGTTGTTGAATATAATTTTTTCATGTTCTCTTCCTTATCACCCTTCATAGAATTCAAGATATTTTACCCATACGCTTTTCTTGCTACTTCTACTGTTTATTTACCAGTGATAATATCGCAAGCAAGCTTTAATGCAAGCATATTGTTTTCTTACTTATCACAACGAGCAGACATTGTTCCCTATGTTCTTTTAACAGTAAACTTCCAAATTGTCTAACTCAGTAAATTTTTCAGAAGATACTTTATAGTTGATACAATGCTTCATACAATCCCCATACAGCTTTGGAAATTATATGTGCTTTCTTCTTTGGAAACTGTTGTTCTTTTCCATACACCATTAACATTCCAGGTAAGAATTGTTGACGTTGCTTCATCGGGTCTGCCATATTTATCCATCATTTCTTTAACTGCCATTTGAGATAACATAAGCCAGCTATTCATTTCTGACATATCCATTTTTAATTTTTATTTATCATCTTTCAATTTCATTTTTGATGAGGTTTTCATTATATCAAGTGACACATCATCCTATGCTATTGTATTAATCGATATACTCATTCCAGCAACTGCAATCATTACAATTGTGAGAGATTTTATACTTTTTTTCTTTGTTTTTATTTTGTTGTTAAATGTTAGTAACAGTTTTATGATGTACAAGGTACAGTCCATGAATAAGAATGGCAAACTACTGAAATGTAATTCTGTCTATGCAAGGGAAGAAAAGCATTACAACATGAGCATTTCGATAAAAAATATTACTGTAAGAGTTTGTTTATAAAACAAGTATGTCTGCATGATTTATTATATATCACAGAAGTATATTGTTTATATACTATAAATATTCCAGCTCTTTTTTAAAAAATTTGTAAGTCAGGCGGGTAATGTATTCCCCGTATAATAAGGGGAAAAAAGTATCTGCAAAAGTATGTAAGAATTGTATTTGTATAGGGCGATAAAATATTTAAACGTTGGGATCACGATTATAAATTGTCATACTAAAAGTGAAAGTATTTAAATTATTTTGAGACGAGGCTTTTAAAGAAGCGTTATGTAAATAAAGAATTTTTTTTACTATTGCTAAGCCCAGTCCTGATTTGCCGGGCAGATGGATATTCTGTTCATCATTTTTTACTGGTGTGTTGATCCACTCAAGCAAGTCTGCGGGTAAAGACAGGCCGGGGTTTTGAATTGTAAAGATGAGTTTATTGTCTTCAACGCTTAGTCCTACTTGTATTATGCCATTTTCCGGCGTGTACTTTACCGCGTTATCAACAAGATTTTGAATAACTCTTTCCATAAGATTTACGTCGGCATTTATCCATACATGATACTCACACTGAGTGCATTTCAAGATCTCGTTTTTTGCTGCAGCTTTTAATTGAAAGGTGTTAACTGTTTCCTGAATTATTTCAGAGAGTACAAAAGGTTCTTTACTGATTTTAAATTCAGGGGATTGCATTTTTGAAATTTCAAATAAGTGCGAAACCATATGCTCAACCTGCAAAGTTTTTTTCAAAATCATTTGCAAGAAATCATCCTGTTCTCTAAATGTTATACTGCCATCTTGTTTTTTTATCTGTAAAGTTTCTGCATATCCTCTTGCAATAGAAAGTGGTGTTCTTAGATCGTGAGATATGTTTGCGATAAAATCCTTTCTTTCATTTTCTGAAAGCTTAAGCTGGTTAATATTATATGTTAGCAGATCGGCCATTTTATTAAATGCCAGAGAAACCGGCGCCAGTTCATCATTATCCTTAATTGCAAACCTTGCTGTATAATCTCCATTCTTAAATTTTTCAAGTACGCCTATCATACTTTGAAAGCTTTTTTGAATTCTTTTTATATACAGCAAACTAAAAAGAATAGATACTATTATTATAAAACAAAAAGCTTTAATCGCAAGATTGCTGACGTGGCTGCTGAAGAGCATATCACTAACAGTTCTATACTCATTACTGCCTAAAATAACATAGATGTAACCATATTTTTTAGAACCGTTTCTAACTTCAGCGGCAGAAAATATTTTTGGATATGCAGGATCTCTCGGGTCGAGCGCCTTTATATATTCCTGCCCTTTTGAAGCAATATATTTATCAATATTTTTTAAGGCTACTTTCCAAAGTTTGATATCTTTTGTCGGTCCATAAAAATCCAGCACATTACCGGTGGTATCTAAAAAATAAACTTCTGCGCTAGGGCTTATGATCATTACATTTTTAAAAATCGAATCTGCCCTTCGCTTATTAATTTCCGTACCATCGTAAGGTGAGGCAAATTGGGCAATGTTTGCTGCTACATCTTTGTTTAATAATTGAGTGCTGGCAAGGTGATAGTGGTTGGTTGCATAATAAGTTAAACCTACAAACAAAACGCCAAGAAGAGTTATTAATGCAAAAACTAAAATAGTTATGCGCTGAAAAATGCTGAATCTTTTTTCTTTCATTCTGTAAATCTATAGCCTGTTCCCCAAGAAGTTAAAACGTACTCGGGGTGATTTAAATTTGTTTCTATTTTTATTCTTAACCGGTTTATGTGTGCTGTTACTGTATGCTCGTAACCTGCAAAAGCCAATCCCCATACCGTTTTAAGCAACTCTTCCCTGGTAAAGGATTTTCCCGGGTTGTCAGCCAACAACACTAAAAGATCAAATTCTTTTGCTGTTAATTCAAGCCGCTTTCCCTTTATTGATGCTTTCTTTTTATTTTTATCAATGTACAAATCCTTATAAATAATTTCATTGGTTTGTTGTTCATTATTAATCAAATGCATTTCTCCTCTGCGAAGCAACGCTTTGATGCGTGCCAGTAATTCCAATATTCCAAACGGCTTAGTTATGTAATCATCCGCACCTAATTCCAGGGCCAATACTTTATCGCTTTCGTAAGATCTGGATGTTAGCATCATAACCGGCGTTTGGGAGTCGT
>JBDTLW010000360.1:0-3725 GCA_039934575.1 Parafilimonas sp.
TCATTTGCGTCTTTATATTTTTCTGCCAACGCTTTTATAGCATCATCCTGTTGTAATACGGTTGCCACTTTATCAGGAATTTCCATCAGCTCTTTGCATAATAAAAGATAACGTTCTTCATCAATTGATTTTTTCTGATGTGCAATTTTTAAAGCAATCATAGTGAGCACAGCAAGCTGCGCGGTAAATGCTTTTGTGCTGGCAACACCAATTTCCGGACCCGCATGTGTGTATGCACCGGCATGAGATTTACGTGCAATAGATGAACCAACAACATTCAATACGCCAAGAATAATTGCGCCTTGCTCTTTTGCGGTTTCAATAGCTACAAGTGTATCTGCTGTTTCACCGCTTTGCGAAATTGCAATAATAACATCGCCTTTATTTATTACAGGATTCCGATAACGAAACTCAGATGCATATTCAACTTCAACAGGAATACGGCATAGCTCTTCAAAAACATATTCAGCCACCAAACCTGCATGCCAGCTTGTGCCGCAGGCAATCATAATAATACGCGGCGCATTCATAATTTGTTCAGCATATTGCTGAATGCCGCTCATGGTAATTGTGCCTTTATCTGCATCTAATCTTCCGCGCAGGCAATCAAAAATTGTTTGCGGTTGTTCAAAAATTTCTTTCAGCATAAAATGTTCATAACCGCCTTTTTCAATGGCTGCTAATTCCATATCAAGGCTTGTAACAAACGGTGTTTGCTTTTCATTGCCCAGGTTTTTCAGCGTTAATTCATCAGCACGCACAATGGCAATTTCATAATCGTTTACATACACTACTTCTTTTGTGTATTCAATAATCGGCGAAGCATCGCTTGCTAAAAAATGTTCATTTTTACCAATGCCAATTACAAGCGGGCTGCCTTTGCGCGCTGCAATAATTGTATCCGGATCGTCTTTCTCAATCAGCAAAATACAATAAGCGCCAACAATTCTTTTTAATGCCACACGCACGGCTTCTTCAAGTGTGCTTTCATTATTTTTTTTGATGTCTTCAATGAAATTTAACAGCACTTCCGTATCCGTATCACTGCTGAACGTATAACCTTTTTTTACAAGCTCTTTTTTTATCTGCGCATAATTTTCAATAATGCCGTTATGTATCATCGCAATATTTCCGCTGTTGCTTGTATGCGGATGCGCATTGCGATCACTTGGTTCTCCATGTGTTGCCCAACGCGTATGACCGATACCAACATTACCGTGCAGATCTTTTCCAATTACATATTCTTCAAGTTCTGCAACCTTACCTTTCTTTTTATATACTTTTAAACCGCCATCAAGCAATGCAACACCGGCGCTGTCGTAACCGCGATATTCCAATCTTTTTAAGCCTTTTACTACTACAGGATACGCTTCTCTTTTTCCGATATAACCAACAATGCCGCACATAATAAAATAGTTTTTCTTTACAGATTTATCTTTGAATACAAACGGTAAAAATATGAATGAAAATTTAGAGCAATTTCCCAATGTAATTTTAGAAGATGAAAGAGCGCTTTTGCGTCCGCTTGAAGAAAGTGATTATGAAAATCTATTACCATTCTCTTTAAACGAACGCGGGCTTTGGAAATATTCTTTGATTGGGGCTGATGGCGAAGATGGTTTGCGAAACTATATGAACATAGCATTTAAAGAAAAAGCCGCAGGCAAAGAATTCCCGTTTATTGTGTTTGATAAAAAAGAAAATGAATACGCAGGCAGCACAAGGTTTTATGATATTAATTTTCCTTTTAAAACAATTCAGCTTGGCTATACCTGGTATGGGAAAAAATTTCACGGCGCGGGGTTAAACAAGCATTGTAAATTTTTGTTGCTGCAGTTTGCATTTGAAAAAATAAACCTTGAAAGAGTTGAATTCAGAGCAGATGCAACCAATGAAAGAAGCATAGCTGCAATGAAATCTATCGGTTGCAAAGTGGATGGTATTTTAAGAAGCAATATGCCAACGGCAGAAGGCATAGTAAGAAGAGATTCAATTGTGCTGAGTATTTTAAAAGATGAATGGTTTAATGATGTAAAAGAAAATTTGAAGAGAAGATTAGAAAACTAAGTTGCAGTATTAATTAACATTTTAATCCTTTAATGGACTTGGATTACAAACTAAGTGGTATAACATATTCACTATATATTATTATATTTGGTGAATAGAATCACTGATATTATGATAGAAAGAATTATTCAACCTAACATCCAAGCTAAAATTGGAAGCGGAAAAGCCATCATTATTTTAGGTCCAAGGCAGGTTGGGAAAACCACATTGATAAAAAATATCCTGGATAAAAAAACCTACCTGTTTTTAGATGGCGATGACCCAACAGTAAGAAATTTATTGACTAATCCTAACACCGAGCAACTCAAACGTATTATTGGCAGCAATAAAATAATATTCATTGATGAAGCCCAACGCATAGAAAATATCGGCATCACATTAAAAATAATTACCGACCAGTTTAAAGGAGTTCAATTAATAGTAAGCGGCTCATCAGCATTTGAAATAAATAATAAACTGAACGAACCGCTAACCGGACGTAAGTGGGAATATAAGCTCTTCCCAATTTCATGGAAAGAATTGGAAGATAATCTTGGCTTTGTAAAAGCAGAGCAGCAATTAGAAATGCGGGTTACTTATGGAATGTACCCTGATGTAATTAATAGCATAGGTGATGAAGTGGAAGTTTTGAAACAGTTAACAGATAGTTACCTATACAAAGATATATTAGCGTTCAGCGGCATCAGGAAACCGGATATTTTAGAGAAACTCTTGCAGGCACTTGCCCTGCAAATTGGAAATGAAGTAAGCTATAATGAGCTTTCCCAATTAATTGGCATAGATAAAAATACGGTAAGCAATTATATTGATATATTGGAAAAGGCATTTGTAGTTTTTAAACTGAAAAGCTTTAGCCGGAATTTAAGAAATGAAATAAAGACTAACCAGAAAATTTATTTTTATGATACAGGCATCAGGAATATGGTTATCGGAAATTTTAATGCATTAAATCTGCGTCAGGATAAAGGTGCATTGTGGGAAAATTTTTTAATAGTTGAAAGAATGAAAAAGAATAATTACGAGAGCAGTTTAGCGAAGCCTTTTTTCTGGAGAACCGCACAGCAACAGGAAATAGATTACGTAGAAGAAAAATCAGGAAAAATTACTGGTTATGAAATAAAATGGAGCCCAAAAGCAAAGGTCAAAATTCCAGGACTGTTTAAAGAAACGTATGCAACTGAAGTTAAAGTTTTGACACGGGAAAACTTTAAGACATTTTTAATGTAACTCATTATATAAATATATTTTTTTAATCGCTGCTTACTTATTCCCATTCATCACCGTTTGAAACATTGGATAAAAGAAAAAATGGTTGAGAAAAATAAAGACATACGATTAGCAGCGGCGAAGAAGACAATTGAGCATTTAGAAGGAGATAAAAATAAAAATTAACTAAGCATGAAAAAATTAATACAAGTCGTTTGTTTTTTTATCAGCATGCAAACTGTTTTTGCCCAAAACAATAATCCTGATAATGCAAAAGCTGCTTTATCAAGTTACACCAATCCAATGGAGCGTTTCAGCGAAACCATAAAATATCTGGAAACCATAGACGCTTATTCCAGCAACAATATTGACTCAGCAATGTGCATTGATTTACTTAAAATAGCACAACAATTAAAAAATGATTCCCTGCTTGCCATCAGTTATGACTGGAT
>JBDTLW010000361.1:0-3725 GCA_039934575.1 Parafilimonas sp.
CAAAAGAATAAATATCAAGAATGCCGCCACGTACTGCAAACTGCCCCGGCTCATATACAAAATCAGTGCGCTCAAATCCATACATCACAAATAATTCAAGCAGGCTATCAAGATTAAGTGTATCATTTGTTTTTATATGAATGATATTGTTGCGCAGTGTTGTTGGCAAAATAACTTTTTCAAACAATGCTTCAGGATAAGTAATAATTATTCCTGATGGTGAAACCGAAAGTTTTGTAAGCGCCTCGGTGCGCAGCATAACATGGCTGCTGTTTAATTGCCTGAAGTCTTTTTTATTTTTAAATGAAGATGGAAAATAAAAAAGATTGAGTGCCTGCGTAAGATTTTCTAATGTGTTATGAAAATATGCTGCTTCTTCCGCATCATTTAAAACAACCAAATGTGTTGACGCATTATTGGTTTTATCGTTTTGATATTTATCAAACAAAGCTGCCAGCACAAACTCTGCACTGCTGCCCTGTAAATTTTTGAGAAAGATTTTTTGTGAATCTCCCTCTCCATTGGAAAGGGTTGGGGTGAGGTTGGCAAAAGATAGCCGCTCCGCCAAGTAAAAAAGGCGGGGATGTTCTTTATATTTTTTCAGCAATTCACCCAAATTCATAAACTCAGTGCAAATTTACGACGGCTAATCTTAAAAAATAAATAAAGACATATTTGTGAAATGAATTGAATTTGTATCTTACTCAAAATTTTTAATATGCCAGAACCTTGGAGAACGGGAAAGTTCATCAGGATTGAGAAAATTACAGAACTAACATGGAGATTTTGGATTGAAATACCAGAGATGGAGCAATTTGATTTCAAGCCCGGGCAATTTGTAACGCTTGATCTTCCGATAGCGGATAAACCCAACAAGCGGTGGAGAAGTTATTCTATTGCTTCGCATCCTGATGGTACAAATATTATTGAGCTTGTAATTGTTTTGCTTGAAGGCGGGTTGGGTACACATTATTTATTTAATGAAGTTACGGTGGGCACAACAGTTCAATTGCGCGGTCCGCAAGGCGTTTTCACTCTGCCTCCGATTATTGATAAAGATTTATTTTTTATATGTACGGGAACGGGTATTGCGCCTTTTCGCTCAATGGCAAATTATATTAAACTGCATAATATTGAACATAAAAATATCTATCTCATTTTTGGTTGCAGAAAATTATGCGACAGTTTGTATGGAGAAGAAATGCATACATTAAGCAGTGAGCTTGAAAACTTTCATTATATACCAACCTATTCAAGAGAAGACAAAGAAAATGCAGTGATAAAGCATGGATATGTGCATGATGTTTACCAAAATATACTCAGCGCTCAAAAACCGGAAGCCCATTTTTATTTATGCGGCTGGAAAAATATGATAGATGATGCAAAAAAAAATATCATAACCATTGGCTATGATAAAAAAAGTATTCACCTTGAATTATACGGCTAAGAAATTTTTACCTCGCGGTCGGATATACGGCTTGAGCTTAAATCGTATTCGTGTACTACGCCATTCTTGTCTTTACGCGAATCTGTCATTTTTTTTTCAAGGGTAAGAATGCGTTCGTGATTTGAAAGCATTTCTTCTTCCAGGCTAAGAATTCTTTTGCGTTGTTTGAAAATAATTGCTGATCTGAGAAGCAATCCTAAACCAAATGCGATTATTCCAACGCCAAGTACTGTTCCCCAGGAGAAAAAAACTTGTGCTAATAAAGTGATCATAGATATTAGTTAAATATTTGATAGGGCAAAATATAAATACGTATTAATCTTTCTTAAAGTTTACTTGCAAAAATATTTTCGCAAAATTATTAATTTAAAGCATTAGGAGGTTTAATAATATGTTTTTTATTTCTTTTTGGTTAACTCTTTCCTGTTTCATAGAGTCCCGGTATCTTATTGTAACTGTTCCATCTTCTTTTGTCTGGTGATCAACCGTAACACAAAATGGCGTTCCAATTGCATCCTGCCTTCTGTATCTTTTGCCAATAGCGTCCTTCTCTTCATAAAAGCATTTGAAATACGGTCTGCATTCAGCAATGATACTTCTTGCAATTTCCGGTAAACCATCTTTTTTTATTAACGGTAAAACCGCCAGTTTTATTGGGGCAATTTTTTCCGGAATGCGCAACACCACACGGCTGTCTTTGCTTCCATCTTCTTTCGTTATTGTTTCTTCGTCGTAGCTATGTGATAGTATCAGCAAAAACATTCTGTCTAAACCAATAGATGTTTCTATTACATAAGGAATATAGTGCTGGTTGATCTCCGTATCAAAATAGGTAAGTTTTTTATTGCTGAATTTCTGATGCTGTGTTAAGTCGAAATCTGTTCTCGAATGTATGCCTTCCACTTCTTTAAAACCGATTGGAAATTCATATTCAATATCCAATGCCGCATCGGCATAATGCGCCAGTTTGCTGTGGTTATGAAATTGATATTTTTCTTTTGGAATGCCTAAACTCAAATGCCACTTAAGCCTTTCTTCTTTCCAGTACTCATACCATTCTTTTTGCGTACCCGGACGAATAAAGAACTGCATTTCCATTTGCTCAAATTCCCGCATTCTGAAAATGAATTGCCGTGCAACAATTTCATTTCTGAAAGCTTTACCAATCTGCGCAATACCAAATGGAATTTTTAACCTTGCTGTTTTTTGTACATTCAAAAAATTTACAAAAATGCCTTGTGCAGTTTCTGGTCTTAAATATATTGTTTCTGCCTCGTCTGCAACAGAACCGATTTGTGTTGAAAACATCAGGTTGAACTGACGAATGTCTGTCCAGTTATTTGTTTCACTTACACTGCAAACAATTTTATTATCTTCTATTAATTTTTTTAAAGCAGTAAAATCATCTTTTGCAAGTAATGAATCCATTGCCTGTAAAACTTCATCAGCCTCTTTATTATTTCCTTTTTCTTTCAGCTTTTCTGCATGAGCTTCTATCAAATGATCAACCCGGTATCGCTTCTTGCTGTCTCTATTATCAATCATCGGATCGCTGAAATTATCAACATGCCCGCTCGCTTTCCAGGTTGTTGGATGCATAAAAATTGCCGCATCAATGCCAACAATATTCTCGCGCATTTGCGTCATACTTTTCCACCAGTAATCGCGGATATTTTTTTTCAATTCGCTGCCGTAAGGACCATAATCGTATACTGCACTTAAGCCATCATAAATTTCACTTGAAGGAAATACAAAGCCATATTCTTTTGCGTGGGAAATAATTGTCTGAAAACGGTTTTCTTGCTGGGAGCTCATCGCCGCAAATATAGTTTAAGGTTTGTATTCAAGAATTTATGGTATGTAAAAAATGATTATTGATAATGTTTGTTGTGTATTGAATATTTGTTTTGAACACTCAATACGCAATATTCAATTTTCAACAGGAAAGCTTCTTATCCGACCATGAAAAAAATTACCACAATCGTTTAGTTCTTCCTCCTAATCCTAATGCTCCTAACAAACTTCTTGTAATTACAGAAGCTGCTGTGCGTTCAACCTGTTTCATTGCGGAGCTGTCAAAAATACTGGTCTCTTTTTGAGCTTTCGGCTGAGTTTTCTGCATCTCATCTGCTTGCTTTTGTTGCGCCTGCTGTTGCTGTATTTGCTGTGTGCGGTTAGCGGCTTCCTGCAGTTTTGCAGTAAGAATTTCATAAGCGCTTTCGCTGTCAACAGGCTGATTATATTTTGCAGCGAGTTTGCTTTTATTAATTACAGCATT
>JBDTLW010000362.1:0-3719 GCA_039934575.1 Parafilimonas sp.
ATATAAAAAAAAATAAAAACTATAATTAATATACAGGCTCCTGTTATTATCAGCCAATAATTAATACTTTTTGTTGTAAGATCAATGGCATCAGTATTGCCAATCAATATCATGTTAGCCCAATAATAGGGCAATAATTTTTCGTTGTTGCTGTTGCTTTGAATAAAAAATAATTTTGCTTTTTGCAGCGCTTCATCTTTATTCATTCCTTCAGATAAATATTGATTGAATTTTTCTGAAATGCTGTAAATGGCTTGCTCATCTGCCTTCCATAATGTGGCTGCAACAGAAGGAATACCGGCTGAGGAAAAACCTCGAGCTAAACTATAGATGCCTTCGCCGGTGGCAAATTTTCCAACATTTGTTTGACAGGCGCTTAGCAAAACCAATTTTGTTGCGGGGTTATCCAACAACTGAAGCTCTGATAAATGAATAAGAGAATCCTGCATAAAAAGAACAGGCTCATTATCCGTTGTATCTGCTTTTGCGTGAGAAAATATACCTACGATTGAATACGAAGAAGCATAATCAAAGAAATTTTTTCTGCTTGCATTTTCATGAACAAAGAGCTTATCATTTTTATAATAAGCAGCCGAAGCTTGTAAAGCATTACCTGCATTTTTTAAATCAGCAACATTAAGATAAGGGGCAAATGAAACAGGTGCAAAGCCAACAAAGTTTCCTTTGCCAACAGGGTTATTAAACTGCTTCATTAAAAAGCGGGCAGAATACACGTAGCTGAAACTGTAATTGTTCAATAAAAAACTTTTACCATTTGCATCTGTGCATAAAGCATCAAAAGGAATTACAATATTATCCGAACAAATAATTACGCTGCCTTTTGATAATTGCAGCGGTTGAAATATTGCCTTATAAATTGAGTTGGACAATGCGGCAAAAGAATTATAATTACCATTTAATTTTTCTTTGTTTGCACACAATTGTAAAAACGCAGATAAACTTTCTTTATTAAATTCTTTTTGTGAAAGACGGATAAATTTTGTGTTTGTAGCTTTAACAGCTAAAATATAAGTTACTGTATCACCTAAAAAATAGTGAATAAAATTTTGATTATTTTTTGCTAAATATTGCTGCAGGTTTTGCAATGATGGAACTGCATCTTCGTATTTGTCCTGATAATATGCAGGATATTTTATATCGAGTGTTTTAATATATTGTTCAAATTGATCTTTAACATCAAGTAATTGTATCTGCACTTGTTTAAACTGGTTTGAGTTTTCAGCAAGTGTGCTAAGTTTTTGTTCAAGCTCAACGATCTTAATTTGATAGTCATCTTGTTTGGCTGCATCCGCAGCAGATAAATAGGAAGAAGCTCCCAACTCATTCAATTTATCATTCAGTAATACTGCACGGCTTTTTTCTATAAAGAAAAAAGCAAGATTTACTTTGTTAGCAAGATAACAAGCTTCTATTGCGTTGGTGTATAAATCTCTTGTCTTATTTCGCCAGTACAATTTACTTTCTTCACCCAGTTGTTCATGACGAATTTGTGTAATTACTGAATCTGAAACAAGTGCTGACTTAATACTTGCATATAAATAAGATGTATCAGCATTAACCTTATAAAGCTGCAAAAGAAGATTTGTTTTATCATTCAATAAAACAATTACAAGGTCTTTATTTGAAACTTTAGCAAGCTGAATACTTGCAGGATTATTTTTTAAATTATTGTGAAGATGTATGTTAAGATTATCAAAGCTTTTTAAAAAATATTTTGAAGCTTCTGCATATTTTTTTTGCGAGGAATTTGTTTCTCCAAGGTTTAGATATGCCAAAGCAATTTTTAAATTACGGTCAGGGAGATATTCAATTTTGTTTGCGTACTTTAAAGTTTGATTGTAACAATAGGAAGCTTTTTTATAGTCCAGCAAATCGTTTAAATAAAAATTACCTAAATCAATATAATCACTTGCGATTTGCTGATAATCTTTGGTTTCAAATCGAATTTCAATTGATTGTTTAAAAAAATATTCTGCTGAATCTAAAAGATTTTTCTTTTCATAAATGAAACCAAGCGTTTTATATGAAGTTGCTAATTCATATTGATCATTTATCTTTTTTGCAACACTAATTGCTGCAGTTGTATTTGTAAAAGCCTGGTTTAAATAATTTAAATAACTAAAAGCCTGAGCCTTTTGGTTAAGAAAATAAACCAGGTATGAGGAATCTCTTTTAAAGAGTGAAAGATTAATCCCCGCATTACTTTCATCTATTACTTTCTGGTAATCTCCTGAAGAGAAATAAATGTATGTTTTAAATAATCTGGCATCAAGTTGAAAATTTTTTGTGTCACTGAAATTTTTGTTACACAAAAGAATCACCGAATCGAAGTAATTTAAGGCTTTTGTATAAAGCATTAATTTCTGATAGGAAGAAGCTAAATTATAGTAGCAATTTACCTGTATATATCTTAACGATTCGCTTTTTAAAGCCTTCGCCGCATGTAATGCATAGTTTGCAAAATCTATAGATATTTCATAATTATTCCGTACTAAAAATTCATACTTGGAAATCTTTAAAAGTACAAGTGCATACGCCGAATCATTCAGCTCTTTTTCATTTTCTATTTCTTTTTTCAATTTATAGAAAACAACAAGTTTATCAGAATCAGGTTTAGAACTTTTGTAATCGAGGTCTGAGATTTTCGCAAAGAGATCTTCGCCATTTTTAACCTGGCAAAAAGATATATTAAAAACAATTAAGCTGAGAATACTTAAAAATAAAAATCTTATTAGCCGTTTCAAATGAGACTGCTTAAGATGTAAAAATAACCAAACTTAATTATGATTGAGGCTAATTACATTATCTTACTAATTGCAAGCTTTGCAATATCTTCCCTTGCTGTGTAATCATATAAGTATTATAGATAACAAAGCCCAAAATAATAACTAACAGAATCATTTCTGCTACACGTTTTGGATGCGGGCCACCTTTAGGTCCGCTTCCGCCAGTGCCGGTTCCGGAAGATGTACCAGATGCAGATGTATCAGATGTAGTTTCTGGTGTTACTGTTGTAGTTGGTTTACTCATAAAATAGGTTTAATGATGAAATTTATTTTAAATAAAACGAAGACTAAAATTTTTTTATTATTTCTTCTGCTTCTTTTTTACCAGTCTCATTTTCATTCACCACTTTTTGCAGTAATGCTTTGGCTTCTTCTTTATCACCGGGTTTATTTCTTTCCATCAAAGCTAAGGCTTTTAAAAAATCTCCGGAATTACTGAATAACCCCTTCATATTTGCCAGCTCATCAAATTGCTGTACTGCATTGTTGTAATCTTTTTGTTGAAGATAAACAAGCCCTGCATATTTTTTTGCATCACTGTTTGCAGGATCTACTTTTTCCACGCCATAAAAAAATTGCAAAGCCTTATCGTATTCTTTATTATTATATGCTGCAATGCCAACCTGTATGCTGTCATGCGATGCATCCATTGTTTGACCTAAACTACCGTAAGTGTTCTTAATATAATTAACGGCAAGGGCTTTGGGTGAAGTATTGGCTTCAAATAAATACACTGAAGCAGCCAGCAATAAGCAAGCAGCGGCTGCATACACAATCCATTTTCCAAAGGTTGATTTTTTTGTAATAGAAATTACAGGCATTGCTTCTTCCTGCAAAGCGATTTCCGTTTTCCAACTTTCTGCTTTTTGTTTCAATAATTCTTCGCGCAAAGCCTCGCGTGCGGCAATATAA
>JBDTLW010000363.1:0-3714 GCA_039934575.1 Parafilimonas sp.
TTTTCATCATTCAAACTAAAAATGCTAATAAGCGTTTCATCATTATTCAATTGTTGAATAGTAAATTCTTCATTTTTAAATGTGCCGGGTATTTCAACTTCTTTTGCAAGAAAATTATAATAATCAGTTGCCCATTCTGCAAGATGATTACGCCGTGCTTTTAATTTTTCAATAATATCAGTACCAATAAGCGGATATATTTCTTTTGGCAATTGCTGCACAGCATTTACTATCACCTCATCAGTTAAAGAATTTTGCAGAGCTGATGCTTCAGATTTCCATTCATCTAATGTTGCTTCATTTAGTAAACGCCGGTCAAGATCTTTTTCCTGAAAATTAAATGTGTTTACATTTTTCAAATCATCATCAAATGATTGGATGTAACCAAAACCTGCTGCCTTCATTGCAATACCTGTTAGCAGCCCGTTATGTTTAGAAAACGCCTCATCGCGGTCTTTAGGAACTGAAGTAAAGATTTTTGTATCGCCTGTTTTCTTCATGCTCCACTCCCATTGCGTTTCATTCCTGTTCCAATCTCCCGTAAACATATCAAACAATCTTTCACGTATATATGCTTTTACATCCACACTATTATTGAAATTATCATTTAGCGTATCAAGCAGTTGGGCAGTTGTAATATAATTTTGCAGTCTATTATTTACTGACGTGTTGTGCATATTTTGCTCAAGCACATATAAATTATTTCCATAAGTATCATTATATGCATCAAGTGCAGGCTGTTTTGGCATATACACATACACAGGATTTGTATGATAAATATTTGCTTTATCTGCGAGATAAGGTGTTGCAGCAGCAGCATAAGGATTTGCCATTGATGCAGCATCATTAACCCTGTCTTCAATAAAAGTATTGCTGAATTTTTGAGGAAGAATTTTGCCCAATTGTTTATCAACAACACGCAGGAGATATTCATCTCCCGCAGCATTTTTCAGGTATAAAGCTTTGGGAAGATTTTCCGTATTGGTTTTATATGGTTTTAATCCTTCATTTATTGTATCTAACCATAAAACTTTTGTTTGTACCGGTGTTATCCAAACATTACGGTAATTACTTCCCCATAAAAATTTATGCAAGCCTGAAGCTTTATATTGTTTGCCGGCAGCAATTATTGTATCTGTACTTACAGACTGTGAAAAAACTAAACTGGGAATTGAAATAAAAATTAGAAGCAGCAGAATAAAAAAAAGACAAAATCTTTTCATGTAATCTTAATTAGAAAAATCCTGCCAATCTTTTGTTTAAGCATATATATATTTAAAACGAAGTATTATTGTACGGCTTCAGTAATTAAAATCCTTTCTTGTTTAATAATAGTTTCATGCGCGGTTGAGTTAATTGCATTCAGCAATGATTTGCTTCCCTTAGCATCTTCAGTCAATTGCCATATCATAATACCACTGGCTTTTCGCATGGCAAGTTTTGTTTTTCTTTTTATGGTATGCAGTCCATTATAATAAATTGTATCGGCAACCTGGTCTTCAGTTTGCGCACCCGGATATTGTTTTACAAGATCTCCATAAGCATATTCATCCTGCGAAAATTTATTATAAAAACCCCAACCATAAAACGGAACGCCAAGCCCGGTTTTATCTGCAGGCAATCCTTTCGAAGCCCAAAAATTAAGATCGCTTACTGCCATGGAATACGGTGAATGCGGACCTGGGTGATCGGGATCCCATGGACCGGTTGCATCGTAACTCATGATATTTACAAAATCAAAATAAGTAAACGTAGAAGATGGAATTTGCTTTTCGAACCAGGTAGCAACTGCAGCAGTTACCAGCTTGTTTTTGGGTTTCATTACAGAAGATAATGCCTGAATAAAACCGCCATAATTTTGTCCGATTATATTTCCTTCAATATCTATATCAAGCCCATCTAAATTATTTGACTGCACATAGTTTAGCAGCTTTGTACAAAACGATTGTACGTTCTCGGGCTGTGTTAAATTTTTCCAGTTCTTTTTTGTTCTGCCAAGATCGGCACCGCCTAATGACATGAGTACTTTTACATTGGCGGCATGTGCATTATTTACAACCGTTGATAAACCTGTAAACACAGTAAGGTTGCCGCTTGTATCCGGATTGGCAAATGCAATATTGAGATGTGTAATTTTTGTATAATCAAGATTGGCAGCATTGTTTGGAAAATTATCCCAGGTATTTAAATAGCCAACGATGCGAAACTGAGCAGACGTTTTTGTTGTTGCAGCAATAGATAAAATTATCATAAAGCAGCAGAACGATTTTTTCATGCTGAATATTTAGGTTTTAAAATTACTGATAAGGTTTGAACTGCTATGAAGAAAATATTTACCAACAGAAAGAAAAATGTTACATAAAAAATAAAATATAAATTTTTAACCTTTCATGTCTCACTGCTTATTAATTGAATTTGGAATATTTTATACAAGCTTAGTTACCCAGAAATTTGAAGCAGGATTTGTATTTGTAAGATACTGGTAAGGCAAAAAAAATCAGCATTACCCAAACATTTTCCCAGGAATTGCGCAGGCTATTATTTTTTACGGTGATTTAACAAAACAAATTGCAACGTTTCACGTCTATTTATAATCTACAGATTTCACACGCTGCATAAAACATATAAATCAAAAAATATCTAATGCAGAATAGCACTTTCAAAGAAACAACAAAAGCCTGCCTGTATAAAACCCGGATGCTGTTAGTATTATTGGGTGAAGGGTACATAGTTTTCATTTTATTTATTGCCGTTGCTATCGTTGTATTTATAAGCACCATTTCTCATTTGCCTTTTTTGCTTATGGGCAACAGTAAAATAAGTAACGAGGTATTGCATTCCAGCAAATTCAAATCAATTAAAGAAATGCCAAAAGCATTATTTAATTAAAACTTCTGTTTTGTATTCGTGATACATTATCACATTACAAACTGTAATTAACCTCAGCTTAATTCAGCAATACTTTATTTGCATTGATCATTTATAAAAAAAAGTTATCCTTCTGTCCTGCTTTGTGCTGTATAAAAACATTGCGTTCAATTGTACTGTATATTACTATTATCTTAGGTTTGTGATAACCGGCTTAAAATTTTTAAATCATTAATATGAGTGAACATTATTACAATGCTAAAGACCTGTCTAAATTTGGTAATATCACAGAATTTCAGAAAAATTTAGGTGAAAAATTTTTTAATTATTACAATGAAGTTTTTGCAGAAGGTGAATTGACAGCAAGAGAAAAATCTTTGATTGCGCTGGCAGTGGCGCACGCAGTGCAATGCCCGTATTGCATAGACGCATATAGCAGTGATGCTTACGAGAAAGGCTGGAGTGAAGGACAGATGATGGAAGCAGTGCATGTAGCTGCAGCCATTCGTGGTGGTGCATCTTTAGTGCATGGTGTGCAAATGATGAATAAAGTGAAAGAAATTGCTATGTAAAAATTAACCTCACACAGATGAATTCTACAAACATTTTGGCATTTTATGAAATCTGTGAGCAAAAAAATTAATATGGAAGCATTTATACAAACAAAAGGTTTTCTGATAAAAAATGGCATCACAAAACCATCCGTTGGTATTGTGTTGGGTACAGGTTTGCATCAGTTATTAAACTATGTTGAT
The DNA here is from genome assembly GCA_039934575.1 of Parafilimonas sp. Lineage (GTDB taxonomy): Bacteria > Bacteroidota > Bacteroidia > Chitinophagales > Chitinophagaceae > Parafilimonas. The sequence goes on from JBDTLW010000363.1 coordinate 3,624, forward strand.
GTTGAGCAAACGATTGCTTATGCAGATATTCCAAACTTTCCTGTTTCAACAGTTGAATCGCATAAAGGCAATTTGATCTATGGAAATATTG
>JBDTLW010000364.1:0-3709 GCA_039934575.1 Parafilimonas sp.
GATCCTCTGCATCGGCGAAGCATTAATAGATATGATCTGCACTGATAAAGGCTCAACACTTTCAGCCGGAAATAATTTTTTAAAGAAGCCCGGCGGTGCGCCAACAAATGTGGCGGCAGCTATAGCGGCACTCGGTGGCAAAGTTGAATTAGCAGCAAAAGTTGGGAATGATCCTTTCGGCAAACACTTAATTGAAGTAATGCAGAGCTTTGGCGTATCAACAAAATGGATGCTGCAAAGCCAGAATTATTTTACCACGTTTGCTTTTGTTTCCTTAATGGAAGATGGCGAACGCGATTTTGTTTTTAACCGCGGCGCAGATGGTGAATTAAGCCGTACAGAAATTGAAGCAATAGATCTTGATGAATTTTCTATTGTGCATTTTGGTTCTGCAACCAGTTTTCTTCCGGGGCCTTTGCAAGCTGCTTATCAGGGCTTATTACAAAAAGCATTGCAGAAAAATTTATTCATCAGCTTTGATCCCAATTATCGTCATCTCTTATTTAAAAATAATGTGCAGACGTTCATTGATCAATCATGGAATTTTTTAGAGAGTTGTAATTTTTTTAAAGTAAGTGATGAGGAAGCATTATTAATTACAGGAACTGCAACCTTAGCGGATGCTGTGAAAATTCTTCTCAAAAAAACTAATGCAATTTTTACTATCACACTTGGGAAAGAAGGAACGATGCTTGGAATGAATGATGAAACAATTATTATTCCAAGCATACATGTAAAAGCTATTGATACAACCGGCGCGGGTGATGCATTTGTGGGCGCTGTACTTTACCAGCTAAGCACACTGCAGAAAGACCTGCATGATATTTCATTTGAAAACTGGAAAAATATAATTTATAACGCTAATAAAGCCGGTGCAAGAACCTGTGAATATATGGGTGCGATGGAAGCCTTTAAACACTTGAGTAATGATATTTTTAATTAAATGAATCGTTGCAATCGTACATTTTTATGGAATGATTTTTTTATACCCTTAAGCTAAAAAAAGTTTAGATATGTGTAAACAATTAAAACAAAAAAATGTTTTTATTAGTTGAAATAAACTAATTTTAAAATTGACTACTTTAAAATTGAAAAAGAATCAGGCTGCCAATAACCTGACACTGCTAAAGACCCGAAAATGCACCAAAAAAAAATGCTTCATATTGTTGAAGGCAGCAATACTGCACAAAGAATAATTCTTTTAATAGATGATGATGAAGATGAACATGAAATCTTTTTATCAGCATTAAAACATACGGAGTCCTCGTTTAACTTCATAAGCGCAGATAGTTGTGAAGAGGCTTTAGGTATCTTAAAAAATATTGATCCTGATTTTATTTTTATAGATGTAAATATGCCCCGCATAAATGGTATCACCTGTTTGGAAGAGATTAAAAAGATAAGTAAGATTTCGCATATACCTGTTTATATGTACTCAACCGGCATAAGTGCACGTGACGGGCAAAAAGCATTAAAATTAGGTGCAGTAGATTATATCATTAAGCCAAACAGTATAGCTGCTTTATGCACCATACTTAAAAAAGTTTTGAATTAAGAAAAATATACATCGTACATCTCACATCTTTCATTGCCCTCCTACCACTTCATTAAAGCGCTTGCCCAGGTAAATCCGCTGCCGAATGCAGCCATACAAACAAGATCACCTTTTTTTATTTTTCCTTCCTGCCAGGCTTCACATAAAGCAATAGGTACAGAGGCTGCCGTTGTGTTGCCGTATTTCTGGATATTGTTATACACCTGCTCATCAGTAAGCTTTAATTTTTGCTGAACAAACTGGCTTATGCGCAGGTTTGCCTGGTGGGGAATAAGCAGTGAAATGTCTGCAGGTGAATAACCATTTTTATTAAGCGCTTCTATTATTACTTCCGGAAATTTTATTATAGCTCTTTTAAAAACAGCAGGTCCATCCATTACCGGCAAATTCTGTTTATTATCAATCATTGAATGGCTTTCATACAGCTCTCCTATTTCAGCATCATCATAATTTGCCAAACCTTTTTTCCAGTGGTTTGCATGTGAGCCGGGATTAAATATCGCAAGTATCTCTGCATCGTTTCCATCACTATGTAAATGTGTGCTTAATATACCACGGTCTTCATCATCTGTTGGTTGCAGAATAACAGCTCCAGCACCATCACCAAAAATCACAGATATATTTCTGCTGCGGGTATTAAAGTCAATGGCAAATGAATGTTTTTCGCTTCCGATAATTAAAATATTTTTATACATGCCGCTGCGTATAAATTGGTCGCCCACGCTTAGTGCATATACAAATCCGCTGCATTGGTTTCGTATATCCAACGCTCCTATTTCTTTCATCTTAAGTTCACGTTGCACAAGTACACCACAACCCGGGAAAAAATAATCGGGTGAAAGCGTGGCAAAAATGATAAAGTCCACATCCTGTGCTGTAATGCCTGCTCTTTCTATCGCAATTTTTGCAGCTTCAATGCCCATAGTGGCAGTAGTTTCATTAAACCGATTGGCAAATCTTCTTTCTTTAATTCCTGTGCGTTCCTGTATCCACTCATCACTTGTATCCATATACTTCGTCATATCTTCATTGGTAAAAATATCTGAGGGTACATACATTCCAATTCCTGCAATTATACTTCGGGACATATCAATCTATTTTTTTAAAAATAGATAATTTTTTTTAAGGATGTATATTCAATATACACAAGGTATTTTTTTGGCTTCATTTTTTGTTGTATATTTTTTAAAAGATTTTATTGTCCTTATTGCAAATGCTAAATTTATTTCCTTGATTTTTCAACAATAATTTAGTGACTTTTAGTTTGTGTTACCGTATATTTTAAAAATATGATTCGTAATGTTTATTAATAGTAATTTTTAAATTTTAAGATTTTACAAAATGCAAAAGACAACAACTTTTTTAATGTTTGCCGGCAAGCAATGTGGTAAAGCAAAAGAAGCCATACAGTTTTATATATCCTTATTTAAAAATTCTGAAATAAAAAATATAGAGTATTTTAAAACAGGTGAACCCGGCGGAAATGAAGGCGATGTAAAACATGCAATTTTTACGCTTTCAGGATTGGAGTATATGGCTATTGACAGTTCTATGGGTCATACATTTTCTTTTACTCCTGCCATTTCTATTTTCGTGAATTGCGAGACTGAAGAAGAAATCAATGAGCTTTTTCAAAAACTTTCAGAAGGTGGTGCGACGATAATGCCACTTGGTGATTATGGGTTCAGCAAAAAATTTGGCTGGCTTGCAGATAAGTATGGCGTTTCATGGCAACTTGATTTTGCCCATTTAAATTTCAAATAAAATTCTGTATAAACTTATTAATCTATAGAACTAATGAACGAAACAGATAAATATATTACTGACTTCCCAAAAGAAACACAAGCCGCGTTGCAGCAGGTAAGAACAGCAATTAAAAAAGCTGCACCCGATGCAGAAGAAGTAATAAGCTATAAAATACCTGCATATAAATATCATGGTATGCTTATTTATTTTGCAGGATATAAAAATCATATCGGCTTTTATCCAACGGCATCAGGAATTAAAAATTTTCAGAAAGAGCTTTCGATTTTTAAAAATGCAAAAGGTTCAGTTCAATTCCCGCTTGATAAAAAGCTTCCGCTTGCGCTTATCACTAAAATTGTAAAGTTCAGGGTTAAAGAAAATTTACAAAGACAGAAACAAAAAGCGGAT
>JBDTLW010000365.1:0-3704 GCA_039934575.1 Parafilimonas sp.
GCGAAGTTGCTATTGAAGGCAAACTTATAAATAGCAATTACATAGATAAAAACGGCAACAAAAAATATGTAACCGAAGTGCAGGTAAATGAAGTGCTGATGCTTGGCGATAAAAAATCTGCGAAAGCTTAAAACTTTAAGCCAGATTAATACTTCAGATTACAATTGCCACAGTGCGTAAACTGCTTTACGTTGCTGTGGCAATTTTTTGGTAACTATATAGGTCTTGGGACAAGGGTTAATTATCAGTTTCAACATGGAGTGGATAATCTGCACTTGAATTATCAACTTCATCTAAATTTACATCAAGTGTACCACTTGTTTGGCTACGTCCTCCGACTTCATCTATATTCACATCTAAAGTTTCACCTTTTACAAATTTTACATTTAAAGAGCCGTCCGCGTTCACGGGTACTGTTGTAAAATGTGTGGAGTTGCTATTTGCGCTTGCGGACGGAATAAAACCTAAGAGATTAAATGTGATAGCAAGTAAACAAAAGGCGATTATTGTAAGGATAAATTTTAGATACTTCATACAAAGTTTTTTAAATAAAAAAGACTGCAATATTGCAGCCTTAAAGTTATTGAATTGAAGCTATTAAGTTTCATCGGATTTGTTGCAGAAAAAGTGGCTAAGAAAACAAAAAAAGTGCTAAAACATATAATCCTAAAATAAAATTTGGCGGTACATTTGAAGATATGCTTAAAATATCTGGAACTGGTGCAGTGGTAAAAAACTTGAAAAATAAAAGTGAATAAACCAAATTTAATTATTGAATTTAATTCTGAAAACTTATTAAAGATTTCTTTACCAATTCTAATATTATTTGGAGTTACAAAACTTACATCTTACTACTATCAATTCAACCTTTCAATAATTCAGTATTTGAATTTTTCAGAGATAATAACATTATTTCTAACTGATTTCACTCTTTACATTATTTTAATTATCCCACTCTTAATATTGATACCAATTCACAATAGATATAAAAAAATTGGAAGTATTTTTCTTCTCTTACTCCTAATAATATTAGCGGTAATAAATATTATTAATGGGAGTTTGGTTTTGAATAATGTATTGTTAGCAATGATAACAGAGATTGCGCTAATATTTCTTTTCTACAGTATTATTGGTTCAATTAACAAAAGGGTATTAGTAAGTCTAAAAAGAGATAAGAATTTCAATTGGGTAATTTTTTTGTTAGGGTTTATATCAATGCTATTGTTGATAACCATGATGGGTATGAAAGAGGCGCAAAATGTAAAGGCAGTAAAATCTTTTACAGGAACTACCATTACTATAAACGGCAATGATGTTATTTCGGACAGCAACTATTATTTTATCGGTGAAACAAAAGAGTACATATTTTTTTATAATGAAAAAACAAACTCGCCAACAATCTACCCAATGGAAAAGGTTGAAAAAATACAATATGTGGTTAAAGATTTTAAAAGCTATTTTAGAGACCATCCATCTAAAAAACCCGATGGTTAATTATTTCATCATCCCAAATTTATATATAGTTACCATGAAAAATATGTGGCCGAAGTACAGGTAAATGAAGTGCTGATGCTTGGCGATAAAAAATCTGCGAAAGCTTAAAACTTTAAGCCAGATTAATACTTCAGATTACAATTGCCACAGTGCGTAAACTGCTTTACGTTGCTGTGGCAATTTTTAATTTAAAAAGCTTATCGGTTCAAGTCATCAGCATAAATCTCAAATCATAAAAATCATCAGTTAAAATTTTACAAAAAATTATTTTTAATCAACTAAAATAATTAGTAAATTGCGTGCTAAATGAATTAGTCATGAGTCATGCCGGAAAAAATTTAAAGCACCTGCGTAAACTGCGCGGATGGACACAGGAAGAATTTGCGCATAAATTAAAAATAAAGCGTTCGCTAATTGGCGCCTATGAAGAAGAACGCGCTGAGCCAAGACTTGATGTGCTGGAAAATTTATGCAGCATTTTTAAATTAAGTCTTGATGAATTATTATTGAAAGATCTGTCATCACTAAAAAAAGGTGGTTCATATCTTGATAAACGCAGGCAACTAAAACTGCAGGGAGATATTAATGAAATCCAGTTTGTGCCTGTAAAAGCAGCAGCGGGTTATCTTGCCGGCTACGCAGATCCTGAATTTATTGATGAACTTAACACATTTACTTTACCTATGCTTGCACCGGGCGAATACCGCGCTTTTGAAATTGTTGGAGACAGTATGTTGCCCACGCCAAGCGGCAGCGTAATAGTTGGCGAACGAGTGGATGCTATGGATGATATTAAAGCCAATAACACATACATAGTTGTTTCAAAAAATGAAGGCATTGTGTACAAACGCATCATGAGAAATAACCGTTATAAAAACAAGCTTACTTTGATAAGCGATAATCCGCAATACGAACCTTACCATGTAAACCCCGATGATATTCTTGAAGTATGGAAAGCGCAGATGGTGATTACAAAAGCAAACACGCAACAGCGCTGGAATGTAAACCAGCTTGCGGGACTTGTAAATAATTTACAGGAACAGGTAAGCAGTTTAAAAAAGAAATTGAATTGATATTTCTTAGCTGCAAACTTAATTATATAAGCGCTTATATAATTTTATAAATCGGCTTATATTGAAATATTCTAAGAAGCTATTTTACGAAACGTTCCTACGGAACGTTTCGTAGGTAGAACTATCGTAATATCAAACAACTACGTTCCGTAGGAACGTTTCGTTACGAGTTCAAAGAAAATTTAAACAGCTTCTACGTAACTAAATCTGACTCGGAACGGTTTTCTCCCGCTGTTGAAATTTTATTCACCACTCTCGGTTTGCGGTTTGCAACATACACCCCGGCAAGTATAACCATCAGGCAAACAATTTCTAAAACGGTTATGGTTTCGCCAAACATCAATCCCCATAAAACAGCAATAAAAGGAATGCCATACGTAACCAGCGAAGCAAATATTGAACCTGCAGTTTTCACCAATACATAAAACCAAACTGTTGCAAGCGCAGTACCCAATATGCCCAGTGTTGATGAAGCCAGAAGAGAAACAGCAATTCCGCTTTGTGTAAAAGGCAAATTAAAAAACCCGGTAACCCAAAGAATAAAAATACAAGGCAAAATAAAAAAACTAAATGCAACAGCAGCAATATGCATTGAAGACATTTCTTTTAAATAATTACTTACCACATGCACATTTGTGCCATAGCAAACCGTGGCAACCAATACAAGCAATGAATAAGAAAGATTTACAAAACTTATTTCTCCATTTGCAGCAAAGGGCAATAATAAAAGCCCGATAAAACCTGTAATAACACCGAGAACTTTATACACTGTGATCTTAAGCTTAAAAAAAGAAACACCGATAATAACAGCGCATAATGGCGTAAGCGCATTTAATATAGAAGCAAGTGCGCTGTCAATTTTAGTTTCTGCAAGGCAATATAAATATGCAGGAAAAAAACTGCCAAGCAATCCTGCAACACTTACAGCAATAATTTTATTTTTTGGAACTTGCTTCCATCCTTTTATTGAAAAAGGCAACATAACCAGCCCTGCACTTAAAATACGGATTGATGCAACCTGGTATGCAGTCAAATACTCCAATCCTATCTTCATTAAAATAAAAGAACTTCCCCAGATTAGTGAGAGCAAAATAAACAGCAGCCATTTGGAAGTTTGTGTATTCAGAAAGAAGTTTT
>JBDTLW010000366.1:0-3702 GCA_039934575.1 Parafilimonas sp.
GTTATCGAATATCGTTATACCTTAACTAAAAAAAATTCTTCAGGCATTAGCCCATGGCTTTTTCAGGATGAAATACCAATATTAAAATCGCTATGCAGTGTAACAATTGATAATGATATAGAGATGACTGCTCACATTGTTACACCGATGCAGACAGATACTGCTGCCGCAATTAATTCAACTAAAAAAAATAAGAACAGTGTTACCAATATTTTTGAACTGCAAAAAATCCCTTCTTTCAAAATAGAACCTTTTATGAGCTCTATGGTAGATAATATAGAGCGCATTGAATTTTCACTTCATCCTGTAATCTCATTGTTAAGCGGAGATAATGCAGACAGAAAATGGCAATATCTAAGCAGTGCGCTTATGTTCTCTCCTTTTTTCGGCGGGCAATTATATATAGATGTTCCGGGGACAGAAAATGCTCTTGACTCAATAAAAGCAATGGATTCTGCAAAGCAAAAAATTGAAGCGGTTTATAATCTTGTTACCCGAAATGTAAAATGGAATAATGAGCAACTGTTTTTTGCAGAAAATGTTGCTGATGCTTGGAAAACAAAAACCGGCAGTAGTGCAGAAATAAATCTTCTGATGATAAATCTTTTAAAAAGAGTTGATGTTGATTGTAAACCTTTATTAGTAAGTACAAGAGAAAATGGCAGAGTTGATGTGCAGTTTGCCAGCATGGGACAGTTTGATGGTGTTGATGTTTTGGTAACAATTGACAGCGTTAAATATGTGCTGGACGGAACTGAAGAATATCAATCATTTTTAATCCCTCCTTTAAATATTCTTAACCGAGATGCTTTATTGATTGGCTTTCCCTCTACATGGGTATCTGTTTTTGATAGCAAGCCTTATATGAATAGCTTAACCTTTATACAAGCTTCTTTAGATAGTATGGGTGTTTTGCGGGGTAAATCAGAAACAACTTTAAAAGATTATGCAAAAGCTGAAGAGCTTAAAGAAAAAAATAAAGATGATGATGATAAAAAAGAAGAAGCAAAAGATTTTTTACAATATGATGATGGAGATTTATTGATTGATACTGTTTATACAGACACTTGCCTTGATGCAGCGCAACCTTTAGTAAAGCATCTGCGCTTTCATTATACATTATCTAATAACGATGATTATTATTTTTTGAATCCTTTTTTCTTTTCTATGTTTCGTAAAAACCCTTTTACCAGTACAACTCGAAACAGTGATATTGATTTTGGCTGTATGCAACATTTCTTAACTTACCTGTTAATTGATATTCCTGAAAATTACAGTGTTGAAGAAATGCCTAAAAGTGTTTTTTTAAGAACATCCGATACCAGCATTGCGTTTAGAAAAGATGTTTCTTTTACAAATAACCAGATTGGCGTTCGCTATGATTTTGAGCTTAATAACCCTTTTTTTGATAAGAAAGATTATGCTGCTGTAAAGCAATTCTTTGATAAAATATACGCTAATATTAATGAGCAAATTCTTTTAAAGAAAAAATGATAATGCTGACTTTTTAAAGCATGCAAATAAAGTAAGAGGTTTAGCCATAACAAAAAAGCCGCAGTACAACTGCGGCTTTATATCAACTTAATTTCTTCTTCAAATTTTCATCAAGCGCATCTAAAAATTCTTCTGTATATAAAAAATCTTTTCCATGCTCCACTTTTTTCTTTATGGTGATGGCAAGGTCTTTCGTCATCTTCCCGCTTTCAACTGTTTCAACACAAACCTGTTCCAATGCATGTCCGAAATCAATCAATGGCTGGTTATTATCAAGCTTGCCGCGAAACTCTAAACCACGCGTCCATGCAAAGATGGATGCAATAGGATTGGTTGATGTTGGATTACCTTTTTCATGTTCGCGGTAATGACGTGTAACCGTTCCATGTGCCGCTTCTGCTTCCATTGTTTTACCATCAGGCGTTATAAGTGTAGATGTCATTAAACCTAAGCTGCCAAAGCCTTGTGCAACTGTATCACTTTGCACATCTCCATCATAATTTTTACAAGCCCATACAAAATTACCATGCCATTTTAATGCGCTTGCAACCATATCATCAATTAAACGGTGCTCATAAGTAATATCAAGTTCATCAAATTTTTCTTTGAATTCATTTTCATAAACCTCCTGGAAAATATCTTTAAATCTTCCATCATATTTTTTAAGAATTGTATTTTTTGTAGAAAGATATAAGGGCCATTGTTTCATGATTGCCTGGTTAAAACATGCATGTGCAAAACCACGGATACTTTCATCGGTATTATACATTGCCAATGCAATACCATCGCCCTTAAAATTATACACCTCATGTTCAATTACGTTGCCATCTTCGCCTTCAAACTTTATAGTGAGTTTGCCTTTACCTTTTGTAAGAAAATCTGTTGCACGATACTGATCACCAAAAGCATGACGGCCAATACAAATTGGCGCCGTCCAGTTAGGTACAAGACGCGGTACATTTTTGCAAACGATTGGCTCACGAAAAACAGTTCCATCTAAAATATTACGGATGGTTCCGTTCGGGCTTTTCCACATTTGCTTTAAATTAAATTCTTTTACACGCGCTTCATCCGGAGTTATAGTTGCGCATTTTATACCAACGCCATATTGCTTAATGGCATGTGCCGCATCAATGGTAACCTGGTCGTCTGTTTCATCGCGATGCTCAACACTAAGATCATAATATTTCAGGTCAACATCAATATAAGGAAGAATGAGTTTATCTTTTATAAATTTCCAGATGATGCGTGTCATTTCATCGCCATCCAGTTCAACTACGGGATTAGCTACTTTAATTTTTTCGGGCATGTTACTTGCTTTTTTTGTTTAATGCGCAAAAATAGCTTTTTGATTATTTTTATGAATAATATTCAAACAATCTTATTCTTTTATTCGTAAATGGTATATGAGGCTAAAGAAAATTTTTATGCTTTTGTGTTTACAAACAATTTTATTTTGTGTTATAGTCAGTTGCACCAAGCAGCCTAACAACAACATGATAAACAATAATGATACAACTGCAACGAATAATAACGATACAACAATGAATACTGACTCTACCGGCAATACTGATACAACTTCAAATGCAGATACAACAGGCGCTATTGATACATCTGCAAATACCGGAAATTTTACCTGGCTTGCTTTGGGTGATTCTTATACAATTGGTCAATCTGTTAGTGAGGCTGAACGTTTTCCCGCACAAACAATTTCATTATTAAAAAATGACAGTTTATTTATTAAAAACCCTCAATACATTGCCACAACCGGATGGACAACACTTAATCTCCTTGCCGGCATCACATCACAAAACCCGCAGGGACCTTTTGATATTGTTAGTTTATTAATTGGTGTAAACGATCAATATCAGCATTTTGATACGGGCGGTTACAGAATTCATTTTCAGCAATGTTTACAGCAGGCAATTGCTTTATCAGGTAATAATAAAGATCATGTGTTTGTGCTTTCCATTCCCGATTATAGTGTTACGCCTTTTGCACAATACAGCGATACGGCGCAAATAAGAAAAGAGCTTGATGAATTTAATGCCATCAATAAAGAGATCACATTAGCCTACAATATTTCATATACTGATATCACAGCCTTTACACGCGAGGCTAAAACTGATGCTTCGTTAATTGCAGGTGATGGACTGCATCCTTCGGGAAAAGAATATGCAAAATGGAGTGTATTGCTGGCGCCGGAAA
>JBDTLW010000367.1:0-3700 GCA_039934575.1 Parafilimonas sp.
ACACATATCAACTTTGTAGCAGTAACTCATCAACTGTAAAAATGTAATAATTCAAGGGGGTTGCATTTCTTCGTAAGAAAAAATTTATGTAAGAAAAGAACTTTTTATGCAACTCTGATGTATTTTCAATAATATATATTGCAATTGTATAACATAAATAATAAATGTATAGACACATTATTATGTAGTTAAAAATTCTAAGTAATATACAACATATAGTTGTTAAACCACTGTATGATCAAAAAATATAAATAAGTATAAAAGTTTAGTATAATTATATTTACTTTAAGTCGCCTCGAGTCCAAAAAAATTAAAGTGATAATAGCTCTATAGCTGATTTTTTGCAACACTGTGTTACAAAAAATCAGCTATTTTTTTTGTTTGCCGTTGGGTTTTGTTTCTTTGGCTAAAGCCTGATTTATCTTATGTTTATTCAACTCAATACTAAAGCAGTGAGCTATTTAATTGCTATTCCGAAGTCACGTTAATTTAAAACATAACTTAGTTGCAAATCTTTTTTATGCAACGCAGAAAATTTATGCAGCAATCTGTTTTAGCAGGCGCTTCTATGCTTGGTGCTTCAGCAATTAAAGCAAATCCAAATAAAAAAAATAATTCAACTGTATTCAATCTTAATTATGGTATTCATGATGGCATGTTTGCAGAAACTGCAGGCAAAAATTTTTTAGATCAAATACAATTTTCGTATGATAATGGATTTCGTGCTATTGAAGATAATGGCATGATGGATCGTTCTGCTGATGAACAAAAAAAGATTGGTGATCTGCTTGCAAAACTTAATATGAAGATGGGAGTTTTTGTTATAAACTTTGATCATTGGCCTGTAAAAACTTCACTTACTTCCGGTGATAAAGACTGGCGCAATAAATTTTTAAAATCATGTAACGAAGCCGTTGAAACGGCAAAGCGATGTAATGCAACATGGATGACTGTGGTACCCGGCAATTATGAAACGAGTTTAGATATTGGATATCAAACAGCAAATGTGATTGAAAGTTTGCGGCAGGCTGCAGCAATTTTTGAACCGCATAATTTGATTATGGTTTGCGAAGCGTTAAGTGATACACCTGATCTGTTTCTTCGGCATTCAGATCAAACGGTTGCATTGTGCAAAGCGGTTAATTCACCTTCCTGCAAATTCTTATTTGATATGTATCACATGCAGCGAAATGAAGGCAACATCATTAATAATATTGATAAAGCCTGGGATGAAATTGCGTATTTACAAATTGGAAATAATCCTGGTCGCAATGAGCCGGGTACAGGCGAAATGGATTACAGAAATATTTTTAAACATCTTCATGAAAAAAATTATACAGGTGTTTTAGGAATGGAACACGGCAAATCAATTAAAGGAAAAGAAGGAGAGAATGCGTTGATAAAAGCTTACAGAGATGCCGATGATTTTATGTGATAAAGATTATTTTATCTGCTCAGTTGGGGGTTCTTCCACGCGTTCATCATTCCATTCAATAATAAAATTATTACGTCCTTCACCACTTAATATGCTCATATAGCTTTGCTGTATTAATTCCAACATAGACAGAAATAAAAATATTGCATGAATACGGTTTTCGCATAATTCAAAAACTTTTTCAAATGAAACGGTCTTTTGCTCCTGCACCATGTTCAGCATAAATGCACGACTGTCTTCAATAGTATAATTATACCGGATTACTGTGTGAACAGGTTTGTTTTCCCGCTCCTGCATTCGCTTTACTACACGCTCAAATGCTTTCATCAAACGAAAGAGCGTTACCGTTTGTATTTCTGTTCCATCTGCAGCATCTTCACCTACCTGTAATAATTCCCGTTGCAGGTTTCCGCGTTTCATCATCAGCATGCGCAAGGCTTCCATTTCTACCATTTGTGCAGCCGCTTCTTTAAATCTTTTGTATTCAAGAATTTTATCAATCAGTTCCTGCCGCGGATCAATTTCATTTCCTGCTGCATCCACTTCTTTTCTTGGCAAAAGCATTTTTGCTTTAATGCGCATTAAGGTTGATATGAATAAAATAAACTCGCTACTTAATTCAATATTTAATTTTTCCTGGTGATGGATATAGTTGAGGAAGTCTTTTGTTATTTTACTGATGGGAATATTGTAGATATCTATTTCATCACGTTCAATAAAAAATAAAAGCAAATCAAACGGACCTTCAAACTGCGGAAGCTTTATCTGATAGTTTACTGTATTCACAAACTTGCTTTAAAAAATAAACTGTTGCTCTAAAACCTGCCAGGTTCAGAACAAAAAAAAACTGTGTAACCGCCGCAATGTAAACAGAGAATGGTACAATGCGAAAGCGAGTTTTACACAGTTTATAAGCAGAAAAAATACTTAAGCTTTTTTCTTCAGCTCATCACGAATTTCTACAAGCAACTGATCCGTACTTGACGGTGAAGGCGGCGCAGGCGGAACTGCTTCCTGTTTGCGTTTTAAATTGTTCATTCCTTTGATCATTAAAAAAATAATCATAGCAAGTAACAGGAAATTAATAAGTACAGTAATAAAATTTCCATAAGCAAATATTACAGCGCCGTCAATTTTTCGAACATCTGCCAAAGCCGGATGACCGGGAACATCGCCTTTTAAAACGAGATATAAATTGCTGAAATCGGGTGAGCCAATTATGGCAGACACAACAGGCATTATAAGGTCATTAACAACGGAATCTATGATTTTTCCAAAAGCCGCCCCGATGATTACACCTACGGCAAGATCCATTACGTTCCCCTTAAGAGCAAACTCTTTAAATTCTTTTACAAAGCCCATAGTAAATATTTTTTTGGTTAACAATTAAGTGCCGGTAAAGATTAAAAAATAAAAGCTAACGAAAAACTATTTTTTTAAACCCGGATATTGCATGTTTAATTTTTTAAGAGAATTGCATAGAGAAGATGCAACAATATACTCTTTATACCAGTTTTGATCTGCGGGTACAATCGTCCATGGAATTTTATTGCAATGCTTAAAACAATCTTCATACGCATTGATATATTCTTTTCTGAGTGCAGATTCAACAAAATCCTGCTCATTATATTTCCATTGTTTTGTTTTGTCGTGCACTCTTTCTTCCAGCCTTTCATGTTGTTCTTTTGCGGAAACGTGGAGGTAAAATTTCAGAATTAATGTATTGTTATGCTCCGCAAGCAGTTCTTCAAAATCATTAATGGCTTTCATGCGTTTATATGCCGTTTCATCGTCTATCATTTTATGCACTCTTGTTACAATCACATCTTCATAATGCGAGCGGTTAAAAACCTGTATTATGCCTTTTGCCGGTGTATGCAGATGAATGCGCCAGAGAAAATCATGTGCGAGTTCTTCAGCAGTTGGCACCTTATAAGATTGTACCATTACGCCCTGCGGATTGAGAACACCAAATACATTTCTTATTGTACCGTCTTTGCCGCTTGCGTCCATACCTTGTATTACAATCAATACAGCATGTTTGCTTTCTGCATATAAAATATTTTGCAATTCATCCAGCTCTGCAAGTATCTTTTGTGTTTTTGCTTTTGTTTTTTCCTTATCAATTTTTTCGGGCGCTCTTGTATCTGTTTTATCAAGTTTTATTGTGGTCATAATTTTTTTTACTGATGAATATATGACATTTGCGCAAAACTTCTTTCTGAATACACAAACTTCCAAATGGCTGCTGTTTATTTTGCTCTC
>JBDTLW010000368.1:0-3685 GCA_039934575.1 Parafilimonas sp.
GCTTCTTTTCCTTCTTCTACTAATCCTTCCATTGCGGGGCATTTTTTTGCCTGTGCTTTTTTTCCCATCAATTCAAATATTTGTTCAAGCCTTTCCACATGATTTTCCGTTTCTTTTAAATGAGCATTAAAGGCAGCACTTAAATCTTCATCATAAGATGCTTTACTCATTTTAGGTAATGCTTTTATAAGATGTTTTTCAGCCCAATAAATATCTTTCAATGTGTCTTCAAAAATTTTAGAAAGATTTTCTTTATGGCTGTTACCTGATGACGTTTTTGAATTACTGCGGGCTGAAGCAGAATTACTTTTTTGATGCGCTGACGGGGAATCTGATTTTACTCCACTTGTTTCTGTACTTTTCATATTAGAGGTTTTTTTGTTTAGAATTATTACAAGTAAAACCAATTTCATACCAACCTTAATCTTCTTTCTTTTTTCCCCAATTATTCTCCTTTGCTTTATAAATTTTTTGTGAAATAGTTGAATTTTTTTGCTGCGCGATGTACCTTTTTTCTTTTTTGTGTTGATTTTTTTTACCAAAGAATTTTAACGTCAGTCTTATTTTTTATTGATTTTTTTTTGATGAATTTTTTTTATTTGTTTTCGATTTCCTGGTCTTATTATTTTGCCAAATATTATTTTAGGGATCCAAAGCAACCTTTATACCTTTTAGTGCATCATATATCCGTAATTGTTGTTAAACAACTATAATAATCAATCTCTATAAAATAGTATTTCTTTTTTTCTCATAGTTTGAGAATAATTTTGACTAATGCAAAAAATGGGGTTTAAGCTTTTATTATCTGCGATTCTTTATTTGCCTTTATATGTTCAAGCGCAAACAAACCTCATTAAAGGTGAAGTATTAGACAGGCAGAGTGATGAGCCCATATCGTTTGCTGCAGCAAAATTTTTATTAAAAGGTGATGGCGTGCTCACAGACTCACTGGGTCGTTTTACACTTTCATTAAATGATATTCCTTTAAATGATACACTTCAAATAACAAGTGTTGGCTATACGCCTGTAAAAATTTCTGCTGCTGATCTAAGAGACTCTCTTTTCATAACTGTTCAGCTAACTGTATTACCACCACAGCAAGGCGTGATAGTAAAAACAAAATACAATAGAGCATTATGGTTTTGGCGAAAAATAATTGCACATAAACCTGAAAATGATAAACGACAATTTAATAATTATGGTTATGAAGTATATAATAAACTGGAGCTTGACCTGGATAATATAAACAAACAAAAACTTGGAAAAAATGTCCTGCTGAAGCGATTAAATTTTGTTTTAAGTTATGTTGACAGCACTTCTGAAAAAGAACCTTACCTGCCTGTATATTTAACTGAAACACTTTCTGATTATTATTATCAGCGGGAGCCACGTAAAACACGCGAAGTAATAAAGGCAACTATAACTAATGGAATAGATAATGAAAGTATTATTAAACAGTTGGGTGCAACTTATCAAAACGTAGATATCTATGATAATTCAATCCCGGTGTTTAATAAAATGTATGTAAGTCCTTTTAGTGATAAAGGAGATAATTTCTACAACTATAAATTGCTGGATACACAGTATCTCGCAGGTAAGCGCCTGGTGCATTTTGCATTTACACCAAAGCATCCGGGCGGTGATATGTTTTCAGGAGATTGCTGGATTCACGATACCAGTTTTTCTGTACAAAAAATAATGCTTCGTCCTTCGCAGGATGCAAACCTTAATTTTATTTCGGGCTTAACACTGATACAGGAATTTAAACTGGTGAATGATACAACCTGGTTTTTATATAAAGACAAATTTGTAGCTGATGTTACACCGATAGGTAAAAACAGGCTGGGGATTAAAGCACGCAAAACCACAACATATAAAAACGTAATCATAAATAGTGATGCGGTGGTTGCAAAACTTGATTCAAATAAATCTAATGAAGACATTTTATTAAAGAGTGATGCGCAAAATAAACCTGATTCTTTTTGGCTGGAGAAACGTCATGAACCTTTAAATGCGAATGAGCAAACTGTTTACAAGGTATTGGATACGCTTGAAAAAAATAAAACCTATATACATTATCGTAACACTTTAAATTTTCTTACAACAGGCACCAAAGATGTAGGCAATGTTCGAATTGGCCCCTGGTATTATTGGCTGTCCGGAGATGCATACGAAGGCACAAGAGTTCGCTTTGATCTTGCAACCAACCGTGGTTTTAATGATAACCTTAATCTGCGTGGCTATCTTGCTTATGGTTTTAAAGATCAGGCTTATAAAGGCAAGGTAGAAATGAAATATCTCTTTAGCCGTAATCCCTGGAGCTACATAGATTTTTATTATAAAAAAGATTTAGATAACGGTCAGGTTTTTTATGATCAGTTAGGCTCAGATAACGTATTTAGCCTCTTCTTTCGCAAACCCAATATACCTTATAAATATCAGCAGATAACAGAAAAAAAATTAGAATATTATAGTGAAACGCATACTGGTTTTGCTGTTGGATTAACTGCCAGCAGCCGTGAATATCAAGCCTTGCTTAACCTGCCAGGGTCTGAATTGTTTCCTTCAAAAAGCGGCAACCCGTTCAATACATTTGAAACAGGCATTCGCCTTCGGTATGCTTACCAGGAACGGATTATCGAAGATAATTTTCTTCGTACAAGTTTAGGAAGCGATTATCCTATTGTTGATGTGCATTATACACATGGATTTCCCGGAGTTTTACACAGCAGTTATACATATGATAAGCTTGATATTTCTGTATCAGATTATATAAATATTGCACCCTATGGTACGGTGTATTATAATTTTTTTGCAGGCAAAGTATTTGGCACTTTACCATACCAGATGCTGGATATTTTGCCGGGTAATGATTGGTATTATTACAGCAAATACTCCTTTAATCTTATGAACCGGTTTGAGTATCTTACAGACAGATATGCAGGGTTTAATATAGAGCATAATATCGGTTCAGGATTATTTCGCTATACCAGGCTGACACGTAAATTAAAACTGCGCCAGTTTTGGGAAGTTAAAGGCGTTGTTGGTGATTTATCACAGGCTAATTATAAACTTAATTTTGTAGGGGATTACCCATTTCAATCACTCAATAATAAAATGTATTTAGAGGTTGGTACAGGCATAACTAATATTTTTAAATTCTTTGCAGTAGATTTTATCTGGCGTGTTTTACCGACACCTTTACCACAGGTAAAGTCTCAAAAGTTCGGCGTTTTCTTCGGGTTCAGTTTCTCTCTTTAGTGATGTATTTTTCTTTTAGCCAATCATTTTATTTCTTCTTAAGAACCAAAAGTATTTTTCTGGCAGATGATACAGAAATGCACAGTTATTCTTCTATGTTTTCTTATTTTCATTTGTGTGTTGTTGAAGCGTTTTCTGGTATATATAAAATAAAAAACCTTCCCAAAAAATCGGGAAGGTTTTAAAATAATTATGAAAGATTATTTCTCTTCTTCTTTCTTTAATTTTTCTTTTATTTCAGCTAAAGCGCTTAGATCTCCAAGTGTTGCTTTTTCAACTTTGTTCTGAATTGTCTTAACACTTTTACGTGTTTTTTCAGATTCTGCTTTTGCTTCTTTTTTAGCTGATTCTTCCTCCTGCACTTTTGCCTGTTCCCATATTTTACTATGGCTTACAAGTATGCGTTTTTCATTGCGATCAAACT
>JBDTLW010000369.1:0-3675 GCA_039934575.1 Parafilimonas sp.
CCTGCAGATGCATCAACTTCCTGGGTAGCATACCCAACAGATGATACAATAATAGTGTTTTTACCTGTGGGTAAATTAATAACAAACGAGCCGTTAGCATCTGAAACTGCGGCAATATTTGTTCCTTTAACGGTAACGGTAGCAAAAGCACCCGCGGTACCTTTGGCACTTTTTACTGTGCCGGTAATTTGTTTTTGGGCATTTACTCCTAAACCTGTAATCAGTAAGAGAAGTAATACCACCAATGAACGTGAGAAAGTGAAATCGATTTTTTGTCTCATAAGAATCGTTAAGAAGGTGATAAATAATTATATAGGACACCTAAAAATAACTATTCATTGCACGCAGCCCAAAAAAAATATAAACTTTTTTTTAACGTGTAATTTGTACACTATTTTATTGTGTAATTTAAACACATTCATAGAGTTACACAGTTTTTAGCAATTTGTTAATATATTATCTTCTTTTGATAAAATAGTATCACAAATTCATCAATTTTTCTATTGACAAATCGTTTTCCCAATTTATATCGTCATCTTTTTTAAACCAGGTCAGCTGACGTTTGGCATACTGCCTTGTATTGGATTTTATTTTACGGATACATTCGGCTAAAGTTATTTTCTTATCAAGGTATTCGAAGATCTCTTTGTATCCAACTGTTTGCAGAGCGTTTAAATATTTATAGGGAAATAATATCCGGGCTTCTTCAATCAATCCCATTTTTATCATTTCATCAGTACGATATTCAATATTTGACTGTAGTTGCAGTTTAGGTAAATCAATCCCAATTTTTATAATTTTGAATGATCTTTTCTTTTGTGTTTTTTTTCTGAATTGTGTTATAGAAATACCCGTTGTCTTTACTACTTCAAGTGCCCGCATTAAACGCTGCGGATTTCCCTGCTCTGCATTTTCCCAAAACTCCGGATCTTTTTTTTGTACTTCTTCCTGCAACCACAACAATCCATTTTTGTTATACAATTCTATTATCCCGTTACGCACAGATAAATCAATATGCGGCATGTCATCAAGCCCTTCGCAAAATGCTTTTATATACATGCCGGTACCACCAACCATTATTGCTACATCATTTTGTATAAAAATTTCTTCAGCGGCGTTTAAAGCATAGTCCTCAAAAACCTGTGCATTTACGTTATCATGAATAGAATGAGAATTTATAAAATAATGTTTGATGGAATGCAATGCTTCTTCAGAAGGTTTAGCAACAGCAATATTTAATTCTTTATAACATTGCCTTGAATCGGCAGATATAATGGATGTTTTAAAATATTTGGCAAGTTCTAAGGAAAGGCTTGTTTTTCCTGATGCTGTAGGACCAACAATTATAATAACTGTTTTCTGCTTATTCATGCATGCCTATATTAATACATGACTTGTAACATCGCTTTCGGTAATTATTTTTCCAGATAAAATTACAAGCCGTTCTACTACATTTCGCAGTTCACGAATATTGCCAGACCAATTATGCCGTTGTAAAGCATCAACCGCTTTTTTATCCATTTCTTTTCTTGCCTGCCCGTAATCTTCAGCAATATCTTCCAAAAATTTATCTATAAGCAAAGGCACATCTTCTATACGCTCATTAAGAGAAGGCACATGAATAAGAATAACATTTAACCGATGATAAAGATCTATACGGAAGTTTTTTTCCTCCACTTCTTTTAAAAGATTTTTATTGGTGGCTGCTATTACTCTTACATCAACATTAATTTCCTTATCACCACCAACTCTTGAAATTTTTCCTTCCTGTAAAGCGCGCAAAACTTTAGCCTGCGCATTCATACTCATATCACCAACTTCATCTAAAAATAAAGTACCATTATTGGCTAATTCAAATTTACCAATGCGTTGTTTTATTGCTGATGTAAACGAGCCTCTTTCATGCCCGAATAATTCGCTTTCGATAAGCTCTGAAGGAATTGCAGCGCAGTTCACTTCAATCAAACTTTGCTCTGCGCGCTTGCTTTTGGTATGCAGCCATCTTGCCACCAATTCTTTTCCAACTCCATTTTCACCGGTTATTAAAACCCTTGCATCTGTAAGTGCAACTTTTTCAATAGTATCTTTTATTTTTTTCATCGCATCGCTTTCACCAATCATTTCTTCTACCCGATTTATTTTTTTTCTCAGTGTTTTTGTTTCCGTACTCAGAGAGCTTTTATCAAGTGCATTGCGAATTGTAATAAGTAACCGGTTTAAGTCAGGTGGCTTAGCAACATAATCATAAGCGCCTTTTTTTACTGCGTCAACAGCGGTTTCAATAGTGCCATGCCCGCTTATCATTATTACCGGTATATCAGCATTCAACTCTCCTGCTTTTATCAGAAATTCAATACCATCAAGTTTAGGCATTTTAATATCACATAAAACAACATCATAAGTTTTATCTCCAAACATCTTTAATCCTTCTTCGCCATCTGTTGCTTCATCTACTTTAAAACCTTCATACGAAAGGATCTCATTCAGCGTTTTTCTTATAGCACGCTCATCATCAATAATTAAAATATTACCTGAAAGTTTTGCCATGATGTATATTTAAAAAGCAAATTAACGAACATCGTTTCAAAACAGTTTGCAGTATTTGTTTTAAATTGACAAGAACATTTAAAATAGAATGCTAAAAATATTAAACGATATAAATGACTGAATAAGCAATCTTCATTTTAGCGTAACATTGCGCCAATAAAAACAACTGATGGCAAGTAAAAAATTATTAACCTCTGCATTTTTTTTTATTTTATTTATTTCTACGCTATCCGCACAAAATACAGTATCAATTTCAGGCAAGGTAACAGATGCATCTTCTGCTCCGGTTAATGATGTTACGGTTCATTTATTAAATACAAATATTGCAGTGTTTACTGATGCGCAGGGCAATTATAATATCAGCAATATTCACACCGGCAAATACACAATTTCGTTTTCTGCAGTTGGTTATGCCGCGCAGAATAAAGACGTTGAAATAAATTCTTCAGCAGACATTATTGATGCACAACTTATAGAAGCCACAAAACAATTAGATGATGTGATTGTTACTGCTGAAAAGAAAGAAGAATCTCTGCAAAAAGTTCCGGTAAGCATAACTGCATTATCTTCAAAACAGGTGAATGAATTTCGTTTATGGAACAGTAAAGAATTAACTGCAATTGTTCCAAATATGTTCTCAAATAATTCCGGTGATGAAAGAAATGTTACCTCTATCCGCGGCATTACAACAACGTCTTATGATCCTGCAGTTGCAACATATATTGATGGTGTAAATCAATTCTCATTAGATACATATATCGGCACTTTATTCGATGTGGAAAGAATTGAAATATTACGCGGACCGCAAGGCACTTTGTATGGAAGAAATGCAATGGGCGGCGTTATTAATATTATTACCAAACAACCTTCAAATACTACCAATGCTTTTGCTGAAATAAATATTGGCAATTATAACCAGCAGCGTTATACAGTTGGCTTTCGCACACCATTAATAAAAGATAAATTATATTTTGGAATTGCGGGTGTTTATAATACGCGGGATGGTTTTTACACAAATAAATTTTACAATAATTCTTATGATAAACTGCACACCTTTACCGGCAATTATTATTTAAAATATTTACCTGCAAACAACTGGGCAATTACATTGAATGTAAAGAATCAAAA
>JBDTLW010000370.1:0-3670 GCA_039934575.1 Parafilimonas sp.
GCAAAAGCAAACGATGATATTTATATCGCAGGTAATTTTAATAACTGGAATCCTGCGGATAAAGATTCAAAACTGAAACCATTTGCAGGTGGCAGGCGGATCATTGTTTTCAATAATATTGATACTGGTCATTATGAATTCAAGTTTACACGCGGCAGTTGGGATAAAGCAGAAACCACAGCAAAAGGAGAGGAGATTGAAAACAGAACTTTAGATATAAAAGACGATACTTCGCTTGAGCTCAGCATTGGAGGCTGGAAAGATGATTATCCTGATAAACCAAAACCAAATACAGCTTCTGCAAATGTGCATATAATTGATACCGCTTTTTATATGCCGCAATTAGATCGCTACAGAAGAATATGGATCTATTTGCCTCCATCTTATAACAAACAAAAAAGCAAAACCTATCCTGTTTTATATATGCAGGATGGTCAGAATTTATTTAATGAGCAAACAGCATTTGATAAAGAATGGGGCGTAGATGAATGCCTTGATACGCTTTCAGTTAAACTGAATAAAGAATGCATTGTTGTTGGTATTGATAACGGTGGTGATAAACGTATGAATGAATATAATCCTTACGATGATGATAAGTATGGAAAAGGAGAGGGGAAGCAGTATCTTGAATTTATTGCAACAACATTAAAATCTTATATTGATAAAAATTACCGTACACAAAAAGATGCACAACATACTTTTATTGCCGGCAGCAGCATGGGCGGTTTAATTTCTATGTATGCCTTGGTTGAATATCCAGATGTATTTGGCGCAGCCGGAGTTTTTTCTCCTTCATTTTGGTTAGTACCGCAATTGTATCCTGATATATCAAATGCAAAATGGCAAAAAAAATTTCGGATTTATTTTTATGCAGGACAAAAAGAAAGCGCCGCGATGGTGCGTGATATACAACGAATGGTTAACATTGTCAAAGCAAAAAATTGTTGCGAAATACAGGATGTAACTTTTCCATTAGGGCAGCATAATGAAAGATACTGGCGCGAAGAATTTGATGATTTTTACAGATGGCTGATGCAATAAAATTGTATTTGGTCAGCCATATTATTCTAACTATAAAAACGGTATGATTTTTTTACGGGCGTTATAAGTAATTTGCACCTAATAAGCAGGAATATATGATCGGTAAACTTCTCACCAATATAGGCAGGTATCTTTTAATGCTGAAGGGCATGTTTACAAAGCCTGAAAATTTTAAAATGTACTGGAAAGAATTCATGCACCAGGCATCTGAAATTGGTATTGGTTCCTTGCCGATAGTAGTGATCATTTCTGTATTTCTTGGTGCAGTAACTACGGTGCAAACTGCATATCAGTTGGTAAGTCCATTAATACCAAAAGCAACCATTTCACAAATAACAAGAGACACAATTATACTTGAACTTTCTCCAACGCTTGTATGTATTGTGCTTGCCGGTGTAGTGGGCAGCAAAATTGCCAGTGAGTTAGGCAACATGCGTGTATCAGAACAAATAGATGCCATTGAAATTATGGGTATAAATACACGCAATTATTTGATCTTCCCAAAAATACTCGGATCATTATTAGTTATTCCCTGCCTTATAATTATTTCTATTGTGCTTGCTATTTGGGGTGGTCGTGTTGCAGGTGATCTTTCAGGTATTCTTTCTACCCAAACGTATGATATAGGTTTAAGGCAAAATTTAAATCTGCATAATATAACTTTTGCCATGTCTAAAGCTTATACTTTCTCCTTTATTATAAGCAGTGTCGGGGCTTATTTTGGTTATTATGTAAAAGGCGGCTCTTTTGAAATAGGACGCGCCAGCACCGTTGCAGTAGTAGTAAGTTGTATTATGATCCTGTTTGCAGATTATATACTTGCCGCATTATTGCTTTAGCAGATTTAATTTATTCTGCGGTAACTGCAAATGTCACGGCTGTGTAACTATTCGTTATTAATAGTCAAATCTTTTTTAATCGTTACTATCTTAGCATTTATTAAATGAAAAAGTATGACCGTTGAAGAAATAACGGATAAGATAAAACTGTATAAGCAGCTTGGCTTAAAATTATTTACTACTTCTTCTTTTCAAACACACAGCACCGTGTTGCTGCATATTATAAGTAAGGTTGATAAAACAATTCCTGTTTACTTTATTCATACAGGATATCATTTTCCTGAAACCTTAATTTACCGCGATGAGATCGCAAAATTGTTTGATCTGAGTGTTATTAATGTTTATTCTGCTACTTCAAAAATTAATCAGCGCGATGCAAATGGAAGATTATTATTTGCAAGCGATCCTGACTTATGTTGCCATTTAAATAAAGTTGTTCCGCTTGAACCAATTCTTGCGCAATATGATGTTTGGATAAATGGTGTGCGAGCAGACCAGGGTGAACTGCGCAAAAATTTTAAAACAGAAGAAAAAGCAAAATTGAGTACCATTCGTTTTCATCCAATGCTTGACTGGAATGCAAAAATGATTTATGATTACCTGCGTGAAAATAATATTCCGCATCATCCTTTGGAAGATAAAGGCTATTTCAGTATTGGCTGCGAACCCTGCACACGCAAATGGGATTTGAATATGGATGAAAGAAACGGACGCTGGTATGGTCTTAAAAAAACAGAATGCGGATTGAATACTGAGCTTGTTGTAAAATAATAACAGGTCGGGGCGCTGGGAGCGACCTGACCAATAACCAAAACTATCAGATGACAAATACTTTCCAACAGATATTAAAACTCTTCAATAACTAATTTCATGAATGTATTAATAACCGGTGGCGCGGGCTACATTGGAACTGAACTTATTTATACGCTTGGCGAAATGAGTGAAGTGGAAAGCATTGTTGTATATGATAATTTAAGCCGCGGCAATTACAATTTATTTATTGGTCATAAAGTTGCTTCACCTAAAGTAAAATTTATACAAGGCGAAATTCTTGATTCAAGAAAATTGCGCAATGCACTAAAAAACATTGATGTTGTTTTTCATCTTGCTGCAAAGGTTACCACACCCTTTGCTAATATAGACGGTCATATTTATGAGCAAACAAACCATTGGGGTACGGCAGAACTTACGTATGCATTAGAAGAAAGTAATGTGCAGCAATTAATATTTTTAAGCAGTACCGGTATTTACGGAAATACAACAAGTGCTGTAAACGAAGCCTCTTTGCCGCAGCCTGATAGTTTTTATTCTATTTCAAAACTGCGTGCAGAAAAACATGTAAATCGTTTATCAGAAAAAATAAAAACGATAATTATTCGTCTTGGAAATGTGTATGGTTACAGCAAAAGCATGCGCTTTGATGCAGTGATAAACCGCTTTATGTTTGATGCGCATTTCACAAACCGCATTACAATTAATGGAGGCGGCAGCCAGCACCGGTCTTTTATTCATATTGATAAAACAAAGAGTATTCTTTCTAAAGTATTGACTGCTGACATGCCTGGCGGCACATACAACCTGGTGGATAAAACACTCAGTATATTAGATATTGTTGAAGTAATGAAAACAGTTTATCCTGATCTGGAATGTTTCTTTATCAACCAAAATTATACAGGGCATAATCTTGAAGTGGAAAGGCAATCTTTATTGCTGAATTATATTTCATTACCTGAAAGTAATTTTGAAGAAGAACTAAAAGTATTTAGAAGTAAGTTCACTTTTTATGCGCC
>JBDTLW010000371.1:0-3666 GCA_039934575.1 Parafilimonas sp.
GATGCCTGCAGTTTTTCTGCCTGCACTTCAAGCTCAGCATTTATATTTTCCATTTCATTATGCTGTGCCTGCAACTCTTCTGATTGTGCCTGTGTTTCAGCAAGCAATTCCTGCAAACGTTGATCGTCGCGGGCACTGCGTATAGCCATGCCGATATTATATGTAGATGTTTTTAAAAATATTTTTGTAATTGCATTAAAGTTTGTTAGCGAGCCAAGCTCTATTACGCCTATCAAAATTCCTTCAAATAAAACAGGTACAGATATAATGGCTTTTGGTTTTATGGCGCCTGCAGTATGAGAAATTATAAGATCGGTATCTCCAACATCTTCAATCAAAATTTCTTTACCGCTTAAAGCACTTTGACCTGCTAAGTTTTCTCCAAACTTTATTTGCTTTTTTACCTTGCTTTCATCAAGTGCAATACCTGCTGATAAAGTAAGAAAACCATTTTCTGCAAGATAGAAAGCTGCTACTGGCGCTTCAACATACTCAGCAATAAATGCTAATACATTATAGGTAAGTTTGTTCAAATCTTTTTCACCTATCATTTTATCATTCAATCCAGCAATGCCAGTTTGAAGCCATTCGTTATGTGATAAACTGGTAAAAGAATTATCAAGTGATTCCGCCATCTTATTTAATGAACCGGAAAGGCTTCCTAATACATCTTTGCCTTCATCACTTACTTTAATTTTATAATCACCTAAAGAAATTTTTTCTGCAATGCTTTGAATTAAATTTAAACGATTAGTGATGTCTTCATCCTTTTGTAATAATTCTTTTTGCAGGCTATCGCGTTTTTCAAGATCGCTATTTATTTTAAAAAAAGAAATTACTGCAACCAGTAAAGAAAGTAAAGATGCAATGATGATAAAGGTTGGTGTAGAGGATGCATATTTGTTTAAGCTTTCAGTGCGTGACTTTAAAATATCCGTTTCTCTGTTTTCCATTGTTTGCACCAATTGCCTTGCACTGTCCATATAAGTTTTCCCATCTAGTAATTCCTGAACCACAGGATCAATTCCCTTTCTCTTATTCTCAATAAGTGTTTGCAAAACATACATGCGGGACTTTATAATGTTTTTTAAATCGTCTGCACTTTTAAGCTGCATTGTATTGCCTTCACTTAAATTTTTTATCTCGTCAATCAGGTTATAATCCTTTCTCAATGAGCCATTATATGTGTCAAGGAATTCGTCTCTGCCGGTAAGTAAAAATCCACGTTGTCCTGTTTCAGCATCTTTTAAAACAGAAATAACATTTTCCAGTTTGTTTAAGATAAGGTGTGTATGGGCAATCTCTTTTTGACTGCTTAATAAATTGTGTATGCTGATATAAGATGCAACAGAACTTGCAATAAGTATTAAAAATGAAAACCCATACAATATCAACAGGTTTCGTTTAAAAGAAGAATTCATGTGCAATAGTTTATTAATGTAAAACAGTTGGAGGTTTTGCTATATGCTTTACCGGTAAAATTAAAATGAAAGTTGTGCCTTCGCCTTCTTTACTTTTAGCGGTAACAATTCCATTATGGTTTTCTATTATTTTTTTTACAATACTTAAACCAATACCGGTTCCTTCATATTCCGTTCTGCCATGCAGCCGCTGAAACATGGTAAATATTTTATCAAGATATTGCTCATTAAAACCAATACCGTTATCAGCAATATAAATACGGCAATAATTGCCTTTTATGTTTGGATAGCTTTCAGCGGAATTTTCTTTTGTACAATCGCTCCATATTTTTATTACAGGCGATACATTTTGTTTTGAAAACTTAAGTGCATTACTTATTATATTTTGAAAAACCTGGCGCATCTGATCTGGTATTATTTCTATGGAAGGAAGTTTTTCAACAAGTACTTCTGCCCCTGTTTCTTTAATTAAAAGTTCAAGATCCGTAATTGTTTCCTGTATTATTTTGTTTAGCGGCGCATAAACAAATGCAGGCGTTATTGAAAGCTTTGAGTAACTAAGCAGATCATTTATAAGCGTACGCATTCTTTCAGATGATGAAATGATTCTGTTGATGTATTGGTTTCCTTCTGCATCGCTTACAAAACGTTCTTTTACAATCTGGCTGAATGTGATAATTTTTCGCAATGGCTCCTGCAGATCGTGTGAAGCAATAAATGCATATTGCTGCAATTCTGCATTGCTTGTTTCCAATTCTTTGTTAGCTTCCTGTAATGCAGCCGTTCTTTCTTCTACTTTATGCTCGAGATTTAATTTAATATCGTTTAATTCTTTTGTTTGTTTGAAAAGCCTTGAAAAAGTTTTTATTTTTAATAAGAGCAACTCAGGATCGAATGGCTTTGTAACGTAATCAACTCCGCCGGAATTATAGCCTTTTGCTATAAAACGCTTATCAATATTTACAGCAGAAAGAAATATAATTGGAATATCTTTTGATTTGCTGTAACCGGTAATATTTTCAGCCACTTCATACCCATCCATGCCGGGCATTTGCACATCAAGAATGATGAGCTCATATTCATTTTTTAATATTTTTTTCAGGGCTTCTTCTCCTGACATTGCTGTATCTACTTCGTAAAGATTTATGCGAAGCAATGTTTTTAAAGAGAAAAGATTTTCCTGTTTATCATCAACAATAAGGATCATATTATGCGATGCCGGGTTTAGTTGAACATTTAACTGATCTGTAAAACATATATCTCATTTTTCATCTGATTTTTAATTAGCAAACTATAAATGTATTGGAAGTGTTGCTAAGTGTACGCAAACACCTTTCAAGATCTCCCTGTACATTTTGTGCAATAGAATGCAAGATATTTTTCAACTCATTTATATCGCTTGGCTTTGTTATAAAACATATCGCTCCTTTTTGCATCGTTTCTTCAATGTCTTTTGACTGGCTTGATGTTGTGTACATAATAACCGGTATGTGCTGCAGGTCTGGATCTTTTTTTAATTCAATAAGGCATTCCTTACCGCTCATGCGCGGCATATTCAGGTCTAAAAAAATAACATCAGGAAGATTACTTTGCTGATGTTTTAAAAAATTTAATGCCTCCTCTCCGTCTGCTGCAGAAATAAGATCAATAGAAGGATTCACTTGCCGCAATACATGCTTAAAAATAGAAACATCATCGCCATCATCATCCACAAGTAAAAAACAGTTGTATTTTGTCATTATAAAAACTTTATAAGATTATCATTAAGCAGAAAAAAAAATAATAGTATATGGCTCAGGCAACACAAAAATATTATTCAAAAAATAGTCTAAAAAATAGAAATTGTTTTTTAAAACCAGGTAACAGATTTATGTATAACAAATATTGCGCTAAGAAACTGTTTGCTTAATTCCTGTCAAAAGCGTTTTCCATATTAAATAAAAAAAAGAACGTTGCGGATCACGTTTAAAGCTTGAATATTCCTGCTTGGCTTCAGCTTTTGAATTGGATTTGTTTATTACAAATGTGTTTGCAATAAAGCTGAGAAACCCTCTGCTCTTTAATTTATTTGAATCATCAATTTTTAATGCTGTTATTTTAAGATCATCATATACAAGATAAACAGAGCCATGCGCATTATAATTATTTCCCTGAATATGTGTTTTTAAACTCTTTATTGAAACGCTGTTAATTTCAAACAATCCCAAAGGCTTAGCTGCTTCATTCAAATATGTTCCATCCATAG
>JBDTLW010000372.1:0-3663 GCA_039934575.1 Parafilimonas sp.
CTTTACCTCCAAATTTTCCATCAATCAAAAAAGACAGGTTGAAATTTTTATATTTAAATGTATTGGTAATGCCTGCAGACCAGGGGCTTTGCGCAGCGCCATAATCTCTGCCTACCGCTTTGTTAGGATTAGGCGCCCCACGCACAGGATCTATAACAATGTTTCCCTTTTTATCTGTTTTTGGATACAATGCAATTATTTGCAAAGGCGCTTTACCCACTATTTGTTGTATGTATGCAACCGAACCCCAGTCAGGCGTTGCTGAGCCAAGACCTATATATGGCAAGCCGCCCAATGATAATACCTTACCTTGAGTATAACTGCTGTTAAAGTCTGCATCCCAGCTAAAGTTTCTGCTCTTAACAGGTGTTCCGCCCACTTCTAATTCTACACCATTATATCTAAGATTACCAACGTTAAGAACAGCAGAATAATAACCGGATGTATAATCAATACTTACAGGTACAATATCATTAATAACTTTTTTCTGATAAGCCGCAAGATCAAACCTGAGCATATTTTTAAAGAAATCCATTTCTGTACCTATTTCAAATTCTTTTCTGGAAGAAGGCTTTAAATTACTGTTTGGCACCTGGCCGCCACCGGCAGTACCAATTGGAAACGTACCATTCGGAACAATGAGTGTTCCCTGTATTCCGTAAGTCTGCAAAGTTTGATAAGGACCGTCAGCTTCTCCCCCAACATCAGCATAACTCAATCTTAATTTTCCAAGATCAAGATTGGGTATATGCAGGAATTCTGAATAAACAAATGAACCGCTTACCGATGGATATAAGTAATGTGTTTTGCCCGGAGCTAAAGTTGAATACCAGTCATTGCGACCCGTAATTGTCAGGTAAGCATAATTTTTATACGCAAGATCTGCACTGCCATAAATAGATTGATATTCGGAATGATAAAGACCATAATCTTCACTCTTATTTATCAGGTTTCCGATATTATACAAATAAGGAATGGCGAAATCATTTCCTGATGCAGTAACATATTCTTCAACTGACTTTCTGTAATTCACACCTAACAAAACATTCAACGTAAGATCTTTTGTTACATTAAAATTTTTGCCTGTTGTAATATCAATATTTAATTCTGTTTGCTTCACGTTTTGTTCATACATATCTCCGTTGATATCTGCGTCAATCAGGTATCCTGTACCTATAGGTTCTACGTTTGTGTTGCGGTCATTCACATAATCATCTGCAATGGATGCACCAAAGAAAAGGCCATTATCTAAAGTATATTTCAGATCGGCTGAACCTATAAAACGATTGCGGTGTATTGCGCCGATAAATTTATATGCAGCAAAATATGGATTGGTAGTATAAGGATCATCAAAAGGATTTAATTCAATACCGGTAGCCGTAGTACCATCACCGTTTGGTCCCGCTAAAGTGGTGATGTTTATATTAGGAGGCACAAACATAGGCCCCCAGTTTAAATTGCCAACAGCATCAGCAAGGTTGGGCGCATTTTTAGTGTATTCAGTTACATATTGTGCAGAAAGATCTAACGTAAGATGCTTATCCATTTGCAAATTTGTAAATTGAGAAAAGGTCATACGGTGAAGTCCTGCATTGGGCACATAGCTGTCATCTTTAAGATCGCTGAAAGAAAAACGCGTTGAACCTGCATCCCCAAAACCTTTGCTGAATGAAATGCTGTTTGTATATGCATTTCCATCTTTATAAAAACGTTTCAGGTTGCCTTTTGATACTGCAGAATATGGTCTTGAAACACCATCAAATTGCGGCGTGAGCGAACCATCAAGCAGCCCGCCCCAGCTTGATTCCATTGAGCCAAGTGCATCATCTGCATTAATTGGTTTGGCTCCATTATACCCCTGTCCATACACTGTTTGGAAATCTGTTTCATCAATCACTTTTTGTCTTACATAATTAGAGTTTACTTCAACACCTAAGCCTTCGCCGGTCTTTCCTTTTTTAGTAGTAATTAAGATAACGCCATTGGAGCCGCGATAGCCATATAATGCTGTGGCGGCTGCACCTTTTAATACAGAAATAGTTTCAATATCATCCGGGTTTATATCACCTATACCATCACCGCCATCTTTACCGCCATAACCTTCACCCACATCTGTAGTGGAATAATTATTATTCACCAACGGTATTCCGTTTAATACATATAGCGGTTGATTATTACCTGTCATAGAAGTAATACCTCGTATAATAACGTTTGATGCACTGTTTGGCCCGGCGCCCACACCGCTTACATTTACGCCTGCAATTTTTCCTTCAAGCCCATTTACAAAACTGTTCTCGCGGGCTTCAGTAAGTGTTGACCCTTTTACTTCTGTAACGGAATAGCCCACTGCTCTTCTTTGCTTTGTAATGCCTAATGCAGTAACTACAACATCTTGCAGTGCGCCTGATGTTGCGGACAGCATCACATTAATATTTGTTTGCGTTCCAACTTTTACCGATTTATTGCTGTAGCCAACATAAGAGAAAACGAGCACATCATTTTCATCAGCGTTAATAGAATAAACCCCCTGGGAATTGCTTGTAGTTGCGCTCTTCTTTCCTTTAACCGAAATACTTACAAGCGCAAGCGGCTGGCCGGTTGCAGAATCTGTTACAGTACCTGAAATTATTGTTTCGGGAAGATGAATGATTCCGGCATTTGCCTGATGAAAAAAAAGAAAATTACAAGAAACGATCAATACAACTAAACACTTAGTTATGCACTGCTTTGCATAACATTTTGTTTTTTTGTTCATAACAATTAAACTTAAAGATTAGATAATGCTTGCAGCAGGGGAATCTAAATGCGATATTATTAATTTATCAGAGTTATTAATTTTTTTTTCATCAACTCTTTTTATTATAGGCATTAATTAAACATACTTAGCTGCACAGCATGTTGATTATAATAAGTTTTTTCCTGCGGGACTGCTGTTGTTTTCTGTATGCAATACAGCTCAGATTCCTGGTAACGGCTGGCAACAATAATTTTTATTTCGTCTGCATGTTTTGCAAAAGTTTTTTGCACAATCTCAGGGCTATTATTGTTTTTTGAAAGATGAGAAAGAATTAAATGGGTAAGTTTATTTGGTTTATGCATACAAAAAAGTTCAAGAGCTTCTGCATTTGAAATATGACCGCTGCCGCCGCTTATTCTTCTTTTTAAAGAATAAGGATAATTGCCATCTGCAAGCATTTTGCTATCATAATTGGCTTCAAGAAAAACAGCATTGCATTGTTTAAAATGATAGATTATTTGCTCACATGCTCTTCCAATATCTGTAAACACACCAACACAAACGTCATCGTTCTGAATTATAAAACTGTGGGGATCGCAGGCATCATGAAATTTGGGAAAAGCTTTTATAGTAAGGGCGCCAATTTTTATTCTTTCATGTGAAGAAAAATAATGAATAAGATTTTCAGAGATAGAAAGACCGCCATTGCGTAATGTGTTTTCAGTTATATAAATTGGCAGATTGTGTTTGTTTGATAAAGTTTCAAGTCCGGAAATATGATCGCCGTGCTCATGCGAAATAAAAATTGCCTTTACATTTTTTATGGAGAGACCAAGCCGCAACATTCTTTTTTCTGTTTCGCGGCAGGAGATGCCGGCATCAATTAAAACAGCTTCAGTATTATTTCCAACATAATAACAATTGCC
>JBDTLW010000373.1:0-3660 GCA_039934575.1 Parafilimonas sp.
TTGATCCATATCATTATACATCAGTAAAAAATGTAACCATAACAAATGGTTGCGTTGTAAGTGCACATCCGCTTGCGAGTGAAGTTGGTTTGGCAATTTTAAAAAGAGGCGGCAATGCTTTTGATGCCATGATTGCAACACAACTAACGCTGGCAGTTGTGTATTCCGGTGCAGGCAATATTGGCGGCGGCGGTTTTACTGTTGCAAGAACTGCAAACGATTCATTAATTGCTTTAGACTATCGTGAAGAAGCGCCGGGAAAAGGAACCCGTAATATGTATATTGATTCTGCAGGCAATGCGAGAACTGATTGGTCGCAGTACGGGCATTTATCTGTTGGCGTTCCGGGCACTGTTGCAGGATTGTTCGCAGAACATAAATATGCAAAACTTCCTTTTAAAGATTTGATTCAACCTGCAATTGATCTGGCTGAAAAAGGATATGTAATAACTAAAGGTGAAGCCGAAAGTTTGAATGGAAACAAAGTAGATTTTATTCAATATAATACCAAGCCAAATGCATTTGTAAAAAAAGAAGAATGGAAAGAAGGTGATACTTTATATCAACCTGAATTGGCAAAAACTTTAAAGCTCATTCGTGATAATGGAATGAAAGGTTTTTATGAAGGTGAAACAGCAAAACTGATTGTTGAAGAAATGCAACGCGGCAAAGGAATAATCAGTTATGATGACCTGAAAAATTATACATGCAAATCGCGAAAGCCAACTGAATTTGATTATCGCGGTTATGATGTAGTGAGTATGCCGCCATCAAGCAGCGGCGGAATTATTTTGGGCGAAATGTTGAAGATGATAGAACCTTATCCTATGCATGATTATAGCTTTCAAACAAAGCAAAGTGTTCAATTAATGATTGAAGCAGAACGCAGAGCTTATGCTGATCGTGCAGAACATTTAGGCGATCCTGATTTTTGGAAAGTGCCCGAAAATATTTTATTAAGTGATGCTTACATTAAAAAAAGAATGAGTGATTATGATTCTGCAAAAGCAAGTATAAGCACAAATATTAAAGCGGGTAATGTGCATGAAAGCAATCAGACAACACATATAAGTATTATTGATAAAGATGGGAATATGGTTTCAGTTACCACAACATTGAATAACGGTTACGGCAGCAAAACAGTTGTTGGCGGTGCAGGTTTTTTTCTGAATGATGAAATGGATGATTTTAGTATTAAACCCGGCGTGCCGAATATGTATGGTGCGCTTGGCGGCGATGCAAATGCAATTGCACCGGGCAAACGCATGTTGAGTTCAATGACGCCAACATTAGTACTAAAAGATCATAAACCATTTATTGTTGTGGGTACACCGGGCGGTACAACCATTACAACTTCAGTATTTCAGTCAATAGTTAATGTTGTTGATTTTGATATGAATGCAACCGATGCAGTTGATAAACCAAAATTCCATCATCAATGGCATCCTGATACAGTTTACATTGAAAAAGGATTTTCAGAAACTACAGCGCAGCAATTAAAAGCAATGGGTTATAAACTTGAAGAACGCGAAGCTATCGGCAGAACAGAATTAATAAAAATTTTGCCTGATGGTAAACGTGAAGCTGCTGCAGATATTCGCGGAGATGACAGCGTGAGCGGGTATTAAAATGTTTGATGTAAATTTGTACCTACAAAGTAATTACAATGATAACCAGGCTTATTTCAATCGGCAATTCAAAGGGAATACGAATTCCAAAAACGCTTGTACAGCAATATGATCTTGCAGAAACAGATATTGAATTACATGCAGAAGAAGACGGCATCTTAATTTCTCCGGTAAAAAAAGCAAGACAAAACTGGGAAGAATTATTCAGGAAAGAGTTAAAAGATACGCCTGCAAATGCAAAGGAAAATATTGATGTGCAGAATGATTTTGATAAAACTGAATGGACATGGTAGCTAAGCGTTTTGATGTCTGGCTGATTAACCTCGATCCAACTATTGGATCAGAAATAAAAAAGACAAGACCTTGCCTTATTATGTCACCAGATGAGGCAAATCAGTTTCTTTCAACCGTAATTATAATCCCGCTAACAAGTACCATAAAAAAATATCCCACAAGAATTAATTGTATATTTCAAAGAAAGAAAGGGCAACTCGCAACAGACCAGATCAGAAGTCTTGATAAAATAAGATTAATAAAAAAGTCAGGCAGGTTAAATGATGCTATATGCAGAAATGTTTGTGACCTTTTGCAGGAAACATTTAGTTACGAATAATCAATGTTATGAAAACAGAAGAAGCGTTTTTACAATCAGCCATAAAAAAATTTAAGGCGCAAAAACTATTAGGTGAAAAAACTTTTGCGCAATTAAATGATAAAGATTTTCTATTTAAGCCTTCCAAAGAAAGCAATTCAATTGCCATTATTGTTCAACATATATACGGCAATATGCTGAGCCGCTGGACAAATTTTTTACATGAAGATGGTGAAAAAACCTGGCGTGAAAGAGATAAAGAATTTGAAGATTTTCTTACAACAAAAGAAGATGTTTTAACTGCATGGAATAAAGGCTGGCAATGCGTTTTAAATACATTAGAAAGTTTACAGCCTGATCATGTAATGAAAACAATTACCATTCGCAGTGAACCTTTGCTTGTGGTTGATGCCATTGTGCGGCAGCTTGATCATTACGGATCACATGTGGGGCAGATAATTTATATTGGTAAGCTGATAAAAAACGAAGACTGGCAAACATTAAGTATTGTAAAAAATAAAAGCAATACTTAATAATGAAGTATGCTCATAAAAAATAAGCTGATTGCTTCTGCTTTATTATCACCTCTGTCAAAACCTCTACTTTAAAGAAAAAGGCAAAATAATTACGCAGTTCAAAAGGTTAACCTGCCGCTGTAATAATCCAGTACCATGGAGCGGAGCACATAATCGTATTTGGCAATAATGAAGTTTAAATTAGATTGATCTAAATTATTTTTTGCAATAAGATATTCTACAGAATTAATTGAGCCTGCATTAAACTTTATTTCTGCTTCACGAAATGATTCTGTGTAGGCATTTACCTGTTCTGCTAAAACATCGTAACGGCTTTTTGCAGAAGTTACATTTACATAAGCCTGCGCTACATTTTGCTGCAACTGTGTTTTAGTTGCATTTAAAGTTATCTCCGCATCTTTCTGCTGCAGCACCGCAGTTTTTATTTGTGTTTTATTTCTAAGATTATTCAACAAAGGAATACTTATGCCAATACCAAAAGCAGTATTATAATTATTTGTAAACTGGTTACCATAATTTATTTTACTGATGCTGTAATTACCCTGCGGTGCAATAACGGGCAATTTATCGGCACCATTAATTACATAGCTATCGGTTGCTACATCGGTTGAATTTATATACTGCTGCGTAGTAGCATTGCTTGAATAATTTGTATTTAATCCACCACTAAAATACAATGAGGGGTAACGCTGCGAACGGTACGTTTTCACGCCATACAATGCACTGCGGCTGCGCAATTCAGCAGCCTTTATTACTGCAAGATTTTGCACTGCCGCCTGGTAAATTGAATCTGTATTATGCATTGCATTTTCAGAAAAATCAGATAAGCCTAACCGCTGCAGATCCCGGTTTTTATTATAAGGAATGTTCAGCAATTGCGATAATAATATTTGAGCTGTTGCTA
>JBDTLW010000374.1:0-3649 GCA_039934575.1 Parafilimonas sp.
GTAAAATCATACAAGCCAATATCGAAGGTATTTCGCAATGCGCCATAACCATTTGTGCTCATATAAAATGGTGCGGGATTAGCACGTCCGCCATCATCCCAACCGCCGCCTTTTTCAATTTTTATTACATGATCACGATGCGAGAAATATCCGTTCTGCATACCGCAGCCAAAAAAATATTCATCATCATTACGGTTTAAATATTGTGTTGTTTTTGAACCAAAACTGAGCGGTTGTTTTTCTGTAAAAATTAATTTCTTTGATGCGTTGTATAAAGAAAAAAGAATTGGATTTTTTTGAATGATGAGCTTGCAGGAATCTGTTTGCAGATAAATATTATCTGCATCATTTTTTATTGAAATCGGAATATTTTTTAGTGTATAATTAATTACAATTTCCGTATCAGCAGGATTGGTAAACTCACCATCAGGCGCTAACCATATTCGAAAAATATTTTGTTTATAAAAAATGATTTTAAGTTTTGTAATACCGCTTGTAAGCTCAACACCATTTTTGATTTTTTGATACGAATCTAACTTTCCAAGTGAAGAACTATCCTCACTGATTGTTTGAACCAAACTATCATTCAAGCTATTTTCATCTCCATACAAATGAATGGTAAACGCAACTTTATGCAAAGGACGATTAGCAAGGTTTATGTTTAAAAAACTGATTTTTCTTTCATCGCCAGAGGCAATTGGATTTGATGAGGCATCAATCATCATCGGCTGTAATGCTTTACCATCAAGGCTTGCAGCAACTTTTATTTTTTGATTAATTGTTTCTGAACCATTATTTTTTATGTTGATTGTTAGGCTGTCGTTGATGCTGAAATTATTTCCGTTTTCATTTTGCGAGATCAATCTTATGATACCAATATCTTTTTTAAATGCTTCGCTTAAAGAAATATCATCAACCATCCAATACCATGCTTCCAATCCTTTCCAGTAAAAACGTAAGAAAACTTTGGGTTGATTGGCTGCCCATTTTGAAATATCAATTTCTTCATTCAAAGGCGTTAGCATATCCGTTGCGCTTTTTATATCATGCCGCACATCCCATTCATGCCAGTGAATACTGTCTGTACTTACACCAACAAATAAACCTGCGGTATCGTTTGCATGATAATTCCACCAGCGAAATGTTTGCTTAAATTTTAAAATAACGGATGAATGATTTGAACAATCAACCGGCGCAGACACAACATAGCCATCAGGATATTGATGTTTCTTCACCCAGCTATCAACATCTTCATCTGTAAAATATCCAGCCTGAAATTGCAAATGATAGCCACGGCTTTTTGAAGCAATTGGCGGCGCTTGCTGTTGATATTGATAAGAGCCAGGATAAGGCTGATTAGTTACAATCCATTGCGGATCCCAGTTGCCCACCGTTGGAATGTACCAGCCGGCAGGTAATTTGGCTGCAGAAAAACCTTCGTAATAAAAAGGTTTATTTTGAGAGAAAGAAAAATTTGATATGCAACAAAAATATATAAGCGCTAATATAATTTTAGATTTCATCATGGTTGCAATTTAATCATCGCTTTTCTTTATTGCTCTAAAGGCTGATGCAAAACTAATTTCGTGTACATAAAATTCTGAAAGTGTATTTTATATGCAGGCTGAAACTATTCATTCAATGCTTATGGCTTCAAACTTAAAGAAGATTATGTTGCAATATTATGTATGTTGACTATTATGCAAGAGATTGTTCTGAACTATAATAAAAAATGATATTCATTTTATAAATCAAACAATTTACTTTTAAAACCTGGAACTACCATTATGAAAAAATTCTCTTTTTAAATTCTGCTTATTTGTTTAGTGCAACTTTCTTCTTCGCAGTCTCCTAGCGGGCTGTGTGAAAGCCATGGACTTTGCGGCATTCAACGCGATGCTATTGAATAAGATGGATTGAATTAACAGCCTACTATCAAATGCCTGTAAGAAAAATAATACCGGAAACAGAAGGCGTGTATTTTATCACATTAACTTGCACGGAATGAGTGATTTTATTTCATGGGAATCGCTCTAAAAGGAAATTATTTATTTTTAAACTTTATTTATGATAGCTAAAATATTTCTGTCTTTAACTGATTATCCTGCCTTCCGCCGCAGAGTGTGGAAACCTATTTATGAAGGGCTTGCAAAGCATTTGAAAATACAGCAATGGCAATTTATGAATTATGGATATAGTCCTTTTGAAACTGAGTCTTCTCTCGCATTATGCGAGGAGGATGAAATAAACCGTTATCCAATACAGTTATATCATTACCTAGCAACTAAAATTGACGTGGCTGGAAAAAACATTCTCGAGGTTGGAAGCGGCAGGGGCGGGGGTGCGTTTTACATAAAAAAATACCTGAAACCTAAAACGATGACGGGGCTTGATATTGCCTTTAATGCCGTAAAACTTGCTAATGAATCGTTTGCCTGTGAAGGATTGAACTACATACAGGGCAGTGCTGAAAAACTTCCGTTTGATGATAATAGTTTTGATGCAGTAATCAATGTAGAGTCTTGCCATGCTTATGGTTCAGTATCTCAATTTCTGGCTGAAGTAAAAAGAGTATTGCGGCCCGGAGGCTATTTTTTATGTGCCGATATGAGAGACGAAACAGGGATGAAAAAATTAAGCAGTAAAATGCTTTTTACAGGTATGCAGTTAATTAAAGAGGAAGATATTACAAAAAATGTGAGCCGGGCCATTGAATTGGAACAGCCCATAAAAGCAAAACGCATACAGGAAAGTATTCCACGATGGTTCCAAAAAATGTTTAAAGAATTTGCCGGTGTTACAGGATCAAAGATTCATAAAGACCTTGTTTCGGGAGGATTGATATATCACCGCTTTATATTACAAAAAATAAGCTCTGATTAGCGCAGCTACCCAGCATAAATAAATTTTTCTCTTCTCCACATGAAAATGCAGCGAAGAATCTTACGCTTGACCAGGTAAATGCGGCGTTAAGAAAATATATTATGCTTGATAAGATCACATTTATTTATGCCGGTGATTTCACGAAGCAACAACCTTAAAAAAATTTACAGCGCATAGAAATAATGTGTGATAAAGAAACTGTATATCTAACTTTTATCTCCAACAAAATAGTCGTACGGATGTTTGAATAAAATATTGAATGTTGTAAGACTTCCGTAAATGCGGGTAATGTATTGCTGCAGATCAATCTTATCTTCATCCGTAAGTAATTTATGCGCATTGATGCGTTGTTCCATTACACGAAGCCTGTCGCGCAGCATAATAATTTTATGAAAAAACACTTCAATAGGTATGTCTTTTGGTTTTAAAGTTCCATCGCCGGGCTTCAGGATCATTACGCCGTTTTTCCATTTTTCGCCAAGAGGAATAATTTCTGTTACATCACTCCATGTTCTTAAAATTTTAATCAGCGCATCTTCTGCTTCACTAAAACTTACGTTATATTCTGGCTCTATTTTTTCTATTATTTCTGCTTCAAAATCTTTTGACACAGGTTTTATACCGCCTTCAATAAAACACACATCATAATTTTTTTTATTCACGCGGATAACTACCCCAATTCCATAAGTTGGGTGCTTTATTCTTGAACCTATACCTAAAAGTTCCATCTTTTTATTTTATTATAAAAGTAAATGCAATCATGAAA
>JBDTLW010000375.1:0-3635 GCA_039934575.1 Parafilimonas sp.
ACTAATCTTAAATAATTATACGCGCGCATAAAATATCCTTCTCCTAAAGCTGTATTCTTGATGGCAACAGAAGCAGAAGTACTATTTGTGCAATTTTGAATTAGCAAATTAGCATCACCAATTCCCGTGTACAGGGCGTCCCATTGCATATTAGATCCAGCAGTATTACCAGAAGTTATTATTGATGAATTGTATGTCGCATCGTAATTGTTCCATTGCGAATTAGAAGGGTCTCCGCCGATATGAAATTCATCAGTTCCATAATTAGTAGCAGTATAGTTCCATTCCCCATTGAACGGGGCATTAATAACCTGGTAATAGGTGCCTACGGCTAATTGCTGTATTCCAGCATCTGTTTTGTAAAAATCAGTAGTCCTTGCAGTTGTAAGTGTTTCATTCAAAAAATCCTTATTGCAGGACGAAGTAAAAAATACCGCCGCAATAATCATTAGTCCATTGAAAAAATTATTTTTTTTCATATAATTCAAATTAATTATATTAAAATGATGCATTAATTCCAATCGTAAAACCTCTGTTCCAGGTTGGCCCAACCACATCCATGTCAAGGTATTTAATTTTAGAAAATAACATTCCCGGGTTTGCCACTTGTAAATATGCTTTTAAGTTTGAAACACCTGATTTACCTAGATTCTTAGTATTAACCGTGTAACCAAGAGATATGTTCCGGATCTTAATAAAAGAAGCGTCCAAATACCCTAATGCTGCATAATATACATCAACTGCTGCATTGCCGGCGTTAAATATGGGTTTCTGAAAGTTTGCATTTTGATTATTTTCAGTATAATAATTAATTTGTCTTGTAACACTACGAGCAGCCTGTCCTTCACCACCCGTGTTATACAGATAGTTTAATCGTCCATACAGGAAGATGGATAAATCAAATCCTTTATAGATAATTGTATTTGACATACCCACTACCCAGCGAGGCCTTGTCCAGCCGATAATCTGGCGATCATTGTTTGGATCAATTTTCTTGTCACCATTAAGATCGGCAACTTTTACATTGCCTGGAGAAAATGTATTGGCAGTATACCCTTTCATTAGAGCTGAATCACCCACATGCCATAAACCTAAAGATTTATAACCATAAATTACACCAACTGGCTGGTCAATAAACCAGCTATTGTTTAAATCATTTTGTTTCCCGTTAGATAGTGATACTATATGTTCCTTTTGCCAGGCTGCATTTACCGTGGTAGTCCACATTAAATCTTTTCGATTAATGTTAATTGTTGTTATATTAATATCAACTCCACTATTAGCCGTTTTTCCGATATTGGCAAAAGTTGTAGTAAACCCGGTGACGGTAGGAATTGATCTTTGCAATAACAAATCTGTAGTAGTGGAAGTATAAACATCAAAACTGC
The DNA here is from genome assembly GCA_039934575.1 of Parafilimonas sp. Lineage (GTDB taxonomy): Bacteria > Bacteroidota > Bacteroidia > Chitinophagales > Chitinophagaceae > Parafilimonas. The sequence goes on from JBDTLW010000375.1 coordinate 1,389, forward strand.
CTGTGATCCTTCTTTTCAATATTGAAAAATCTAAACCAAGATTATATTGTGTTGTTTTTTCCCATCCAATATCCGGGTTTGCCAATGTTGCACCAGGAATTGAACCAGCGGCATTGGCAGATACATAAGGATAAAAAAGAGAGGTAACAGCACCTTGTGTTGAATAGGGCCCAATCGCGGAGTTTCCTGTAACTCCTGCCCCAAGTCTTAATTTTAAGTCGTTAACCCAATTGAATGCCATGAATTTTTCTTTACTAATTCTCCAGGCCAGGGCAGCAGAGGGGAATAAAGAATATTTATGACCTTCAGCAAATTGCGATGCTCCATCTTCACGAGCCGAAACAGTTAACAAATATTTATCCTTAAAGCTATAATTAATTCTTGCCATATAAGATAATAATTGTTGCTGGCTTATGTTAGAGGTTGTACTTATTGCCCCGGTTACCGTTCCGCTGGAAAGGGCATTCCATAATTGAGAAGATAAAGGAACACCACTACCTGTTATAGAACTTGTATCTCTTGTATATGCAGTCTGGCTTTGTAATAACGTTACCCCAAAAGTATGTTCACCAATGGTTTTGTCGTAAAAAAGCAAATTATCTAATGTATAGGAAAATGTTTTATAATTGATAAGGGAACCAAAACTTGTGCTTCCGCCATTTGCGACCGAATTAGCGTCAATATAAATTCCATCACGATAATAAGATAAATCCGGACCAAAATTCATTCGATATCTTAGTCCCTTTAATACAGGGAAAATTGAACCAAAGTTTACTTGCGTATATAAACTGCCAAATGCCCTCATGGTTACCCGTTGGTCTCTGTTGTATATCCACTCATTAACAATGTTTTTGTAAGAATTATCGCCACCTGGAAATAGTATCCTTGCCCCTGCAGAATCAAAAGGAACTGCATAAGGAAATAATCCTCTTGCCGATTCATATAAACCACCGGCAGGCGTACCGATTGTTGCATTATTTACGGGTGATTGTCCATATTCTTGTGTACTGTAAGTAACACTAATATTACTTCCAAAAGAAAGCCATTTTGTAGCTGCAATGTCTACATTCGCTTTTGCTGAATATCGTCGAAATGATTGCCCTTTTATCGTTCCTTTATTATTCAAATAACCAAATGAGCCATAAGCTTTTATTTTATCTGATCCACCACTAACACTAATTGTATTATCGGAAGTAGTAGATTGTTGTGTAACGATACCTCTCCAATCGGTTGTGGTAACTTTTGAACCATCCCATGCGCCAGAGGCCCAACCTTTAGCAATATTTGCCCAGGCCGATGGATCACCAGTTGCATTAAAATAAGTTCTGTCATTAGCAATAGTTGGCTGATCTCCTCTTGGATAACTGCTAATCCCTGTTGTTGTATTTAACCCGGCATAATAATAGGCCCATCTGCGGAAAGTAATAAAATCGCCCGCATTAAACATATCTTCATTATCAACTAAATTTTCAACTTTATAAGAACTATTGAGGTTAAGCGTTACTTTACCATTCTTACCTTGTTTAGTAGTAATAATAACAACACCATTTGCACCACGTGAACCATAAATAGCTGTGGCAGATGCATCTTTCAAGACATCAATTGATTCTATATCTAAAGGATTAATATTTTCAATACCTCCCGTTATTAATGGAATTCCATCTACAACAAATAAAGGCGAATTTGATGCAGTTAATGAACGAACACCACGAATATTAATATTTCCAACTGTTCCAGGGCGCTCATTAGAAGAAATATCAACACCCGCGACTTTACCTTGCATAGCTTGTAGAGCATCGCCAACCGGGCGTGATTTGATGTCGTTTTGATTTATTCCGGCAACAGCACCCGTTACGTCCTTCCTTTTAACTGTTCCATAACCTATCACCACCACATCGGACAGGCTTTCGTTGATAGATTTTAATGAAACAGATAACTCCGTTTGATTGTCTACAGCAATTTCCAATGGTTCGTGCCCTACAAAACTAACCGACAATTTTGCTTTACCAGATGAAACATTTAAACGAAATGTTCCGCCCTGGTTGGTGACAGTCGAGTTTTTTGTGCCTTTCTCCACCACAGTTGCTCCTTCCAGGGCTTTACTACTGTCATCGGTAACTTTACCAGATATTAAAATCCTTTGTGCTTTAATGGAAAAAGATGAAATAAGGAAGCAAAGAAGAAGAATATATTTTTTTTTTTAGCAACTTGTTTTTCATAACAGCAGCATTTGTTTAAATGGTTAAG
>JBDTLW010000376.1:0-3608 GCA_039934575.1 Parafilimonas sp.
ATACACGATTGACATTGCAAGAGATTGAAACCCCAACCCCTAAAGGGAAGGTGAAAGAAAATAATGGATTTATAAAAATAATAATGCTAAAGTCCCTTTAGGGATTTAGGGTTTTTTTTAAAACGATTAATCTTAGCTAATGATACATTTTAAACATTTTGCAAAACTGCCCGCAGTAATATTCTTTATTCTTTTTATGGTTGATACAGGACATGTATCTGCACAGGAAAATAAAACTATAACGGGAACAGTTACTTCGCAAACAGGAGAACCGCTTTCAAGTGTAAGTGTTACAGTAAAAGGAACAGCAGCAGGTGTTGCATCAAACGAAAAAGGAGAATTTACTATAAGCGCTCCGGCAAATGCAACGCTCGTATTTACACATGTAGGATATAAGCTGCAGGAGATTGCTGTTAAAAATCAAACGGTAATAAATATTAAACTTGAAGATGAAAATAATGAGCTTTCGCAGGTGGTGGTTATTGGTTATGGTACTGTAAAGAAAAGTGATCTTACAGGCTCGGTTGTTTCTATAAAATCGGATGAGCTGAAGGCAGTTCCTGTTACATCTTTTGACCAGGCATTGCAAGGTCGTGCAGCCGGTGTGCAGGTTACACAATTATCCGGAAAACCCGGTGCAGAAACTTCAATAAGAATTCGCGGTACCACTTCAATAAATGCAAGCAATGAACCTTTATATGTAATTGACGGAATGCTTGTAAACAGTGATGCAGGCGATATGTCAACAGGTATTACGCTTGGTCCGCGCATCGGCGCTTTATCTGCTATAAATCCAAATGATATTGAATCAATAGAAATTTTAAAAGATGCATCTGCCACTGCAATTTATGGTTCGCGCGGCGCCAATGGTGTTGTGATCATTACTACAAAACGCGGTAAAGCAGGGCAAGGCACTGTATCATTTGATACTTACTATGCACAGCAGGATATTGCACATGAAGTAAAGGTGTTAGATGCTTCACAGTACGGAAATTTTGTAAACGATGCAAAGCTTAATGCCAATCAAACACCTGTGTATGTTAACCCTAAAAATTTAGGTGTGGGTACAGACTGGCAGGGCGAACTATTCAGAACAGCGCCGATGGCGAATTATCAAATTTCATTTTCAGGCGGTGATGATAAAACCAAGTATGCGATCTCCGGCGGTTACTTTGATCAGGATGGTATTATTATCAATTCAAATTTTAAACGTTATAGTTTTCGTGCAAACCTTGACCGTGAATTAAGCAAACGCTTAACTGTTGGTAACAGCATTACGTATGCAAGAGTTAGTTCCAACGGCGTGCTTACCAACGCAGGCACAATTGTTCCCGGTGTGGTAACGGCAGCGTTATTGTTCAATCCAATTTTACCTGTATATGATTCAACGGTTAAAGGCGGTTATACATTTGAAAACGACAGAGGCACAATATTAGGCAACCCAATTGCTGATGCAAAAGAATATAACTCTGTTTCAACAAACTCAAGATTTATAGGTAATGTTTACGCACGTTATAAAATAACACCTGATCTTGAATTAAAAACAAGTTTTGGTGTTGATGCATTTACAGACAGGGAAAATTCTTTCGGTCCAAATTTTCTTAAACGCACACAAGCCAGCATGGGCGAAGCTTCTGTAGGTTCTGTTGATGGTTTAACCTGGTTGAATGAAAATACATTAACCTATAATAAAAGCTGGCGCGATAAACACAGAATAAATGCTGTTGTTGGTTTTACAACACAGAAATTTAATAATGAAAGTTTATTCGCTTATGCTTTTGGTTTTCCTGATGGCAGAACAGGCTATCATAATATTGCTGCAGCGGAAAATCCGCAAACACCTGTCAACAATGAATCGCAGTGGACATTGGTTTCATACTTAGGCAGGGTTAATTATACATTAAGCGATAAATATCTTTTTACATTAACCGGTCGTATTGATGGCTCTTCAAAATTTGCTGAAGGAAATAAATATGGTTACTTTCCTTCAGGCGCATTTGCATGGCGTGTTTCTAAAGAAGATTTCATGCAAAACATTGATGCGATCTCAGATTTAAAACTGCGTGTGAGTTATGGTGTGATTGGCAATCAGGCAATTCCGCCATATCAGTCATTAGCATTAGTTGGTCCTTATGGACAAGGCGTTTTCAATAGCTCAGCAGGCAGTGAAGTTTACACAGGTATGGAACCATTAAGCTATGTAAATAAAAATCTCAAATGGGAAAGCACAAAGCAGTTTGATGGAGGCATTGATCTTGGTTTATTTAAACAGCGTATTACTATAACAGCGGATTATTATTCAAAGCTTACGTATGATCTTTTGTTATCAACACCTATCCCATCAACATCAGGTTTTACATCAACGCTTTTAAATGTGGGGAATATTCAAAACAAAGGTGTTGATCTTTCGGTGCATTCAATTAATACAACAGGCGTATTTCAATGGAGTACATCGGTTAATTTTTCAATGAACAGAAATAAGGTTACCAACCTGAATACATCAACTGATATTTTATTATTAAATGCAAGTTTATTAAAAACAGGAGAACCTATCGGAACATTTTATGGTTATATTTTCGATGGTATTTTTCAGTCTGATGAAGAAGCCGCAAAAAGCCCTGTGTTGGTTGGTCAGGAGCCAACATCATCAAACCCTGAAGCTATTGCAAAAGCCGGCGATAGAAAATACCGCGACATAAATGGTGATGGAAAAATTGATGCAAATGACCGCACAATTCTGGGCAGCGCTCAACCAAAATTTACCTGGGGTTTAAATAATACTTTATCATACAAAAATTTTGATCTGAGCTTTTTCTTTCAGGGCTCACAGGGTAATAAAATGGCAAACTTTAATTCATTCAACCTGCTGAATTTTACTGGTCAGAATAATGTTTTGGCTGATGGCGGTTTAAACCGGTGGACGCCGGAAAATCCTGAAAATAAATATCCGAGAGCATTATCAACAGGCAGTCTTGATGTAGGTATTTTTTCTTCAGCTATTGTGGAAGATGCATCTTATGTGCGTTTAAAAAATGTAACATTAAGTTATACCCTTCCACGAAAAATTTTACAAAGAGCAAAAATTCAATCAATCAGGATATATGTAAGCGGTAGCAATTTATGGACGCTTACAAACTATACAGGATATGATCCTGAAGCAAACACGTATGGACAAAGTACAACATTGATCGGTGTTGATAATGGCGGTTATCCGCAATCAAAAATTTACCAGGTGGGTGCAACATTAAGTTTCTAAATTTTAAAAATTATCTCATGAAAAAATATTCATCTTTTATATTGATAATTTCTGTGGCTGCAACATTCACTTTTTCTTCCTGCAAAAAATTTTTAGCAGAAGATCCAAAGAATGTAGTTGCCATCACCAATTATTATCAAACAGAAAATGATGCTATCTCTGCAGTAAATGCCATCTATGCTTATCTTAATTCAACAAGCACAGGTTCAACTGCAGGCGTTTATCACAGCACATTCTGGGTAATTGCAGGTTGTGCATCTGATGAAATGATCAATAAAAATGTGTTTACACCTGATATTGATCAGATCAGCAAATTTGTAGAAACACCTATTAATAATAGTTTGGAAGAAAC
>JBDTLW010000377.1:0-3601 GCA_039934575.1 Parafilimonas sp.
CTCAGCTACATAATCCATTACCGGAACATCAAGCCAGTTACCAAATTCTTCCTGTGCAATATGCAATAATGGAAGCAAGGCGCTTTTTTGTTTGCCTTCAGGGTAATGGCTGATAAGCTCATTAACTTCTTGTAATTTATTTTCTGAAAATTGAATCATTTATTTTATTCAAGTTATTAACTATCCATTTCTCCCGCAATTAAATTTAAACTGCTCATCACAATAACAGCATCACTCAACATTGCGCCTTTTACCAATTCTTCATACGCCTGGTAGTATATAAAACATGGTCTGCGGAAATGTAAACGATAAGGTGTTCTTCCGCCATCGCTGATCAAATAAAAACCAAGCTCACCATTACCGCCTTCAACACTATGATATACTTCGCCGGGCGGCATATTAATTTCACCCATTATAATTTTAAAGTGCCATATAAGCGCTTCCATCTTTGTATAAACATCTTCTTTCTCTGGAAGATAATATTCCGGTACATCAGCATGATAAACTTCTGCTTCAGCACCTTTAAATTCCTGCACTTTCTGATACGCCTGTTTAATGATATTTAATGATTGCCACATCTCCTGGTCACGCACTAAAAAACGATCATAACTATCACCGGTTGAACCAACAGGTACAGTAAAATCAAAATCTTCATAACTGCTGTAAGGTGCATGAACACGCACATCATAATCAACGCCGGATGCACGTAAATTGGGTCCTGTAAATCCATAATTCAACGCACGTTCTGCACTGATAGGACCGGCCCCAATAGTGCGCTCCATAAAAATCCGGTTGCGCAACAATAAACTATCAAGCTCAGTTAATGCTCTTGGATATTCCTCTAAAAATGTTTCTAATCTTTCAAATGCAACATTGGGAAAATTTCTTTCAAAGCCACCAATACGGCCGATATTAGTTGTTAAACGTGAACCGCAGATTGATTCATAAACTTCATATATCAGCTCGCGATATTGCATTACATACAGAAAGCCTGTAAACGCACCGGCATCAACACCTACAACAGAATTACAAATCAAATGATCCGAAATTCTTGCAAGCTCCATTATAATAATGCGTAAATAGTCAACACGCTTTGGCGTTTTTACACCGAGCAATTTTTCACATGTTGTATGCCAGCCCATATTATTTATTGGGCTGCTGCAATAATTCATTCTGTCTGTAAGCGGTGTGATCTGGTATAATGGTCTGCGCTCAGCAATTTTTTCAAATGCCCGATGAATGTAACCAATAGTTTGTTTTGCAGAAACAATACGCTCGCCATCCATTTCTAAAATATTCTGAAACACGCCATGCGTTGCGGGATGTGTAGGCCCAAGATTTAGCGTTGTGGTTTGCTTCTCTATTGAACCATCAGGAAGTACAATGTGATTATCTTTTATTGAAACTACGTCTTGCATTGTTAATTTGACAATTAGTTAATTTGCCCCGCATTTGCGGAATGAAAATGCTATATCAATTTATTTTCAGGATAATTTTTATTAGTCCTGCTCAATCCACTTAAAAAATTTACAAGAGCAGCCCCTGCTGCAAAACCTAAACATGCATCTCTTGCAAAAAGATTATCAGATAATATAATGCTTGTAATTATTGCTATAATAATTAAGAGATTTATAATTTGCTGTTTGTACTGTATATAAACCTTTATCATAATAATTCTTCTCCAACATTTCCTTTTTCAGATTCTGCTATAGTTGTATCATCGCTTGTTTTTACTGTTCCGTAACCTATGCTTCCGCCGCGGCCAAACATTTCATCATCTTTATCTTTTCTTGTCTGATCTTCTAATGGATATTCTTTACGCATAGGGAAATAATCCATTTCATCCACATTTAAAATACGTTTTAAGTTTGGATGACCGATAAAATTAACCCCGTAAAAATCGTATGTTTCTCTTTCAAGCCAATTTGCTGCTTCAAATAATTTGGTGGCTGTAAAAACATCAGGTTTTTCTATATCAACATAAATTTTAAAACGGATCCTTATATTATCAATAAGATTATGCAAATGATAAACAATAGCTAATTCTCTTTCTTTATTATCAGGATAATTAACGGCGCAAAGTGTAGTAAGAAACTTAAATTTCAGTTCTTCATCATCATACAAAAACTGCATAAGTTTCAGGTTCATATTTTTGGGCACTTCAAAAGTCAGCATGCCATAAGGCTCTTCAAAATTGCTAACCTCGTCACCAAACTTTTCTATCAGTCTTTCTTTAATTCGTTCGTTTGTTAAACTCATGTATGAATTTGAGAATTTGAGAATGCAATTAGCACATCTTCAAATTTACTAATTATTGTATTCCGTAACTGCCAAGCAATGCTTGATAGTGTTCACTATTTCTTCTTCGCAAATTTTCATTATGAACCAGATCCTGTATTTTTAAAACACCATCAATTACAGCTTCTGGTCGTGGCGGGCAACCCGGAATATATACATCAACCGGAATTATCTGGTCAATGCCCTGCAACACAGAATAGCTATCAAAAATTCCTCCTGATGCTGCACATGCGCCCATTGCTAATACCCATCGGGGCTCTGCCATTTGCAGATATACTTCTTTTAAAACAGGACCCATTTTTTTTGCAATGGTTCCCATTACCATTAATAAATCACATTGACGTGGTGTAAAAGCCAAACGCTCTGAACCAAAACGTGCCAGATCATAATGTGAGCCCATTGTTGCCATAAATTCTATGCCGCAACAGCTTGTTGCAAAAGGTAAAGGCCAAATGGAGTTTTTTCTTGCGAGACCAACAATTTTTTCAAAGCTTGTTGCAAAATAACCTTCTCCCTGCTCGCCTTCCGGCATATCTGCTAATGCAATGTTATCGCGAATATTGGTTTGCTTCGGGTGTATATTAAATCTAACAGGACGTGCCATTTTTTTAATTTGATAATTTGAAAATATGGCAATTTGAAAATCGAAAACCTATACATGTATTCATTAACACATTTTCAAATTTGCTCATTCAACTAATCTTCCCACTTTAAAGCGCCTTTTTTTAGGATATAAATAAATCCTACCAAAAAAAGACCTGTAAAAAATAAGACTGCAGCAAAACCATGCCAGCCAAGCTCTTTAAAATTTACTGCATAAGGATAAAAGAAAATAACCTCCACATCAAACAAAACAAAAAGTATTGCAACCAAAAAATATTTAACAGCCATCGGATGCCGGGCATTTCCATGACTTTCTATTCCACTTGCAAAATTTTCGAGCTTATCTGCCGTCTTTCTTTTAGGGCCGATGAAATGCGTAGCAATCATCATCGTGGCTACAAATCCTGCAGCAAAAATTAATTGGATACCGATTGGTGCATAATCTGCGGAAGTTCCTGTGGCTATCGTACTATCAAGCAAATAAATAAATGAATTCATTGATGCTCTTTGTCACACAAAAGTACGCGGCAATTGTTATAATAAAAAACATGTTGTGTATTATAACCAAGTATTCTGTAATAACTATCGTGATAAATTTTTATTATTTTGTATAAATATAAAAATCTTAAGCAAGACAGAAATCGTTAAAATAAAAGAAGCTATCTCAGTATTTTGAGATAGCCTCTTTTATTTTCTTTTA
>JBDTLW010000378.1:0-3601 GCA_039934575.1 Parafilimonas sp.
ATTTGATGCCTGCGATAAATACCTTCATAATTTTTTAATGCTGATGAACAAGTATTCAAATCAACACCAATAAAATTTGCAGCAGCAATTGCAGCTAAAGCATTCTCTGCATTATGTTTGCCAACTGCATCTAATTTGAATTGTGTTTGATTTACTTTGAAAGAAATTTCAAAATCCTGCTGATTAAAATCTTTCATAATAAATCCTGCAGTACTGTTTTCATCAGATGAAAAATCATGCTGAATATTTTGTGATAATTCAGCAGCAAATTTGTTTGACTGATTTACAATAAATGTTTGACTGTTATTTTTGAATTGTGTGAAGAGTTGCATCAATTCAGGCAGATCTTTATGGTCTTTATCAACATTTAATAACAAACCAATTTCAGGTTTGTACTGCACAATACTTCCATCACTTTCGTCTGCTTCAATTATCAGCCACGCTCCTTTTCCAACTGCAGCATTACCAATTTTATTTTGTTTGATTAGTCTTGTTAATCCCGCACCACTGATAAGACTTGGTTCTAATTCTGCCTGTTCAAGAATATCAAACAGCATAGCAACAGTTGTGCTTTTACCGGATGTGCCGCCAACTGCAATTGTTCGTTTGCTTTCAGCAATCAATGCAAGCAATTCACTGCGCTTAATAATCGGAATATTTAATTGCTTTGCTTTCTGCACTTCAGTTACGGTGTCTTCAATTGCAGTAGAAACAACAACAAGTTCTGTTGATGAATTTATTCCATCTCCGTTCTGTTCAAAACAAATAATGCCTTCTGCTTCTAATTTATTTTTTGTATCGTTAAAAACATTTGCTTCAAAATACCTGTCGCTGCCGTTTACATTTTTATTAATGCCTTTTAAATATTGTGCAATTGCACTCATGCCGCTGCCGGCAATACCAATAAAAAAAACATTTTGAAAATCTTTGATTGAAGTGATCATGTTTAAAAAATAACAGCAGCAATATTAGTAAAGAAAGAATTGAAATCATTCAGTAGTTTAGCTCACAGATAACACAGATGTACACAGATTTTCTTCCGTACACAGAATCTGTGGACGGAAGAAAAAGTCACTGGAGAGGACTTGTGGAGAAGAAAATATGTTACCATTTGGAGGAGGTGCACCGTTTCTTACCTATACAGAAAATAGAATTGCAACACCAAACTTGATATCCCATTAGTTATGATTAGAAAATATTGCTTAATTATATACATAATTTATAATGTAGGATGCGTTAGTTTAAATAAAACTTTAGACAGCATATATGGTAAGGCACTTTATGCTAAAAAGGTGCACATGTTTTCACCAAGCATATTGGTTATTTATAAAGATTCAACTTTCGAATATAGCAAAGCAAGTACCTACACGCAATACTCGAAAGGTAAATGGAGTAGGGATAACTATGAAAAAAATGCAATCGTTTTAAACAGCTTTAATCAAAAGGAATATTCAATTTATCATAACAAACTATTAGATACTGTATACTTAAGTTTAAATAACGTCACCTCATTAATAAAAAAGAGAAACCAATTGCAGGTTCAAGGAGAACTATTTTCATCAAAGTAATCAAATTAATAGTAATAGCAAAGACGCAGGAGTGCAGACTTCCTCAGAAAGTGTCGGCAAGTAGTTCGCCAAACCATTGCAGGAAAAAAAATTGACACACGATGCATGAGCAGAGATGTCTCGTACCTCGACATGAGGAGCGGAAGGCATCCTAAAATAAAAATAGTTCGACTGCTGTAAAATAAATATCGTTTTAACTTATTACTGGAACTTCCGAAGTAAGATTGTTTATTCATTTGTGTTTATCTGCGTAATCTGCGAGAGAAAATTTATTAAGCCAACGGCAGCGCTGCAAAAAAAATAGTGCCTTCGTTTGGCGCTGTTACAAACCAGATATTTCCATTCGCTTTTTCAACAATGGCTTTGCAGATAGCAAGACCTAAACCTGTGCCGGAAGTTTTAGTAGTAAAGTTTGGATCAAAGATCTTGGATTGCAGATCATCCTCTATGCCATACCCATTATCACGCACTGAAACGATAACATTCTTATCTTCTTCAAATTGTTTTATCTGAATAATAATTGATTCGTTTTCTCTTACTGCTTCAATTGCATTTTTTATAAGATTGGTAAACAGCCGGTTTATCTGCGCCTTATCTGCAAACACTTCAGCATTATTATTTGCTGTTGTATAACTAATGGAAAGATGTTCATCTGTTTTATACAGGTTCACAAGATTTTGAATAAGCTCAGCAATATTAAAACGCTCAGGCTTTATATTTTCTATATTGGCAAACTGCGAAAAATCGCCGGCAATTTTTGAAAGCTGATCAATTTGTTCAACTAAAGTAGAAGCAAGTTTTTTTGAAAGTTCCACTGCATTGGGTGTATCATCTTCCATGGCGCGCTGCAAATATTGTATGCTCAGTTTCATTGGCGTTAGCGGATTTTTTATTTCATGTGCTACCTGTCTTGCCATTTCGCGCCATGCACCTTCACGCTCACTTTTTGCAAGCGCTTCTGCACTTTGACCAAGTTGCTTTACCATTTTATTATATTCATCTACAAGCATTCCTATTTCATCATGTCCTTTCCATGCAATCTCTTCGTTGGTGCTTCCAATTTTTATTTCTTTCATTTTGCCGCCAATTAATTCAAGCGATGAAGTAATTCGGCCTGTGAGAGAAACAGCAATGGCGCCTGCAAAAATGAAGATGAGCGCATTCAAAATAATAAGCGTAACCAGGAAATCTGATATCTCTTCTTTCAATTCATTTTGTGCGCTTAATAAAGGAATATTCAGGTAAGCGATGGTTTCATCCTTTTCATCTTTTATTGGTGTATAAATACTTTTAAAAGAAAAATTTCCAATTTGTTCTGCCTGCACAAAACGTGTGCTTTGGTTGTAATGAAGTTCATAAAATGCCTGCGGATCTATACGGCTGCTTAATATTTCCTGTGTATAAATATAAGGTTGTGATGAAATAAGAAGTGTTCCGTTTTTTGCATAGAAATTAATATCTGTATTATGAATGGAAGCAATGTCGGCAACCTTTTTTTCAAATTCACCATCAGCATCAAGATCGTTTATATCAAGTATATCACCCGGTATTATTTCAAACTTTAGCGCCTGCTCAATTTCACCTGCAATTATTTGTGAAGTATTGATAAGCTGGTTGGTTGTACTATTATTAAACCTGAGTATAAAAAAAGAAATAGTTGCTATACCAATAATTAAAAACGACATGATACTTACACCTACAATAGTACTTTGTATCTGTGTTCTTATATTGAAACGGAATAAATTTCGAAAGCTGAATTTTACACTTTGGTTGTTTAAGGCACGCCTGCTTGCATGCACAATAAACCCAAGTATAATAAAGAGTACAAACAGGTAAGAGAACAGTGTAATAAAATTAAAAAAACCATTATTTTTTTTAGCGATAAGCAGCAACTTATTATTGCCGGCATTATACCAAAGCTGGCTGTATCCCAACGAATCTTTGAAATAGTAACCAGGTGTAGGAACCTGTGCTGCACTAACAGAATCTGAAAAATTAAATCCTGTAAAAGAACTTACAAGTTTGCGGTTATC
>JBDTLW010000379.1:0-3593 GCA_039934575.1 Parafilimonas sp.
TACAAAGTATGGCTGAGCGAAATAATCTTACAGCAAACAAGAGTAGAGCAAGGCTGGAATTATTATGAAAAATTCATCGAAAAATTCCCAACAATAACACAACTTGCAAAAGCAAAAGATGAAGATGTTTTTAAGTTGTGGGAAGGGCTTGGTTATTATACACGCTGCAAAAATCTGTTGCATACAGCAAGAGTTGTACACGAAAAATATGCGGGAAAATTTCCTTCTGATTATAATACAATTTTAAGTTTAAAAGGCATTGGCTCATATACAGCAAGCGCTATTGCATCCTTCTGTTTTAATTTACCCTATGCTGTTGTTGATGGAAATGTATTACGGGTTTTATCAAGATATTTTGGAATTGATCTGCCTGTAGATTCATCAGAAGGGAAAAAAATTTTTTCACAGCTTGCACAGCAATGTTTAGATAAAAACCAGCCCGGCGAATACAATCAATCCATCATGGATTTTGGCGCGGTAGTTTGCAAACCTGTGCCTGTATGTAAAGCTTGTGCATTAAGCAAAACCTGCATTGCGTTCAATAAAAATAAAATTGACTTATTACCCGCAAAACTAAAGAAGCCATTAAAAAAAGAAAGATGGTTTAGTTACTTCATCTTTTCATTCAACAATAACAAATTTGTGCAGCAAAGAATGGCAAAAGATATATGGCAAAACCTGTATGAATTTTATCTTGAAGAAACAACAGTAAATCCTGAATGGAATATTAAAAAAATAAAGGAATGGCTTACCCATAAACTGAATATCAGTAACACAAAAAACATACACATAATTCCGGCAGAAAAACAATTGCTTACACATCAAATTATACAAGGTTATTTTATTCGTGTTGATTTAAATGAAAACACCGTTGCAATTAATTCACAAACAGGTTTGTGGCTAAGTGAGGCTGAAATAAAAACAAAAGCCTTCCCGCGGTTTATTAATCAGTTTACCAACAGAAAAACATTTCAAATGCAGATTTTATAAATTTAACTGCTTTTCCATTAAAATCTTTTATATAACTTTAAATCTACTAATCTCAGGCATTAGTTTAATGCAGGTGATTTAAACAAATTATTATGAGAGGTGTAAACAGGGTGATTCTTATAGGCAACCTGGGCAAAGATCCCGAAATGCAAAACTTTGAAAAGAATATCAGCGTTGCTAAATTTCCGCTTGCCACTACAGAAACACATAAGGACAAAAATGGCAGGCTTATTTCTCAAACTGAATGGCATACAATTGTTTTGTGGAGAGGGCTGGCTGAACTGGCGCAAAAATACCTGCACAAAGGAAGTCTTATTTATTTAGAAGGTCGCCTGCGTACACGCAGTTGGGAAGACAGGGATGGCAATAAAAAATTTGCTACAGAAATTGTTGCCGATAATTTAATAATGCTTGATAAAAGAAGTGACAGCAACAGCAGCTTTCCGCAACATCCGGTTTCTGATTCTGACCCTATAATAGGTTTAAGCGATACAAATGAGCCGGCAGATGAACACGAACGAACAGATGAAGATGAGCCAGGAGGTACATTACCCTTCTAATTGAATTTTTATGATAATTTTCAATAGTGTTATTTTGCATTAATGCGCAAGCTATCTTAACGAAAACTTTATAATTTGGAAATCCCTCCGTCGCAATTTTCTTTTTTACAGATACATCCATCAATAGATCCGCAGGCTGCAACTGTGCTTGTTTTTTTGCTTATTGCGTGTATTATGTTTTCGTTTGTGGTTGCTGGCGCTGAAGTTGCTTTTTTTTCTTTAACGTTTAAAGATATCAATCTTTTAAAAACCAAAGAACAATCCTATTATAAAAGAATAATTGATCTGCTTGAAGATCCCAAGGGTTTGCTTGCCTCTTTATTAATTGCAAACAGCTTTGGAAATATTGCCATCATTATTATTTCAAATCTTTTGCTTGACAGTGTTTTACAGTTTCAGAATCCGCCGGCTGTATGGATCATATTTACCATTAAAGTTATTCTGGTTACAGTTTTACTTATTTTGTTTTGCGAAGTGATACCTAAAATTTATGCTAATGAGAATAATATACGCTTTCTTAAAAACTTTGGTATAATAACCGAAGGAACATATTATCTTTTTCATGGCATGGGAAACTGGCTGGTAAAATATTCAGATATTATCGAAAAGCATTTATCAAAAAAAGCAAAAGGCGCTTATAGCCTTGAAGAACTCGATCATGCAATTGATATTACTACCAACAACGCTGCATCAGAAAAAGAAAAAAGTATTTTAAAAGGTATAGTAAAGTTTGGAAACATAACGGTAAAGCAGGTAATGCGCACAAGGCTTGATGTTAGCGGTATTGAATACAAAACCAGTTTCACAGAACTATTAAAAAAAATTGAAGAACTGCATTACAGCAGGTTGCCTGTTTATAAAAATGATCTTGATGAAGTTGTTGGCATGTTAAATACAAAAGATCTTCTGCCGCACATTCATGCAGAAGAAAATTTTGACTGGCATAGTTTATTGCGTCCCTTAACTTTTGTACACGAACATAAATTGATTGATGATCTGCTGCATGAGTTTCAGGCAAAGCGTATTCATTTTGCTGTAGTGGTAGATGAGTTTGGCGGCACAAGCGGTATTGTAGCGCTTGAAGATATTCTGGAAGAAATTATTGGTGATATTAAAGACGAATTTGATGAAGAAGATACCGGCTTTAAAAAGCTTGATGATAACAATTTTATTTTTGAAGGCAGCACAATGATAAATGATGTTTGCCGCTTAATGCAATTACCTTCAGACACATTTGCACCTGTGAAAGGCGAAAGCGATTCTCTCGCCGGGCTGGTGCTTGAAATTGCAGGCGAAATTCCGCAGCAAAACCAGGTAATAAACAGCGGCGATTTTGAGTTTATAGTTTTGGAAATGCACAAGAACCGTTTGCAGCAAATTAAAATTACTATTAAGCCGCATGGTGGTACGCACAAAGAAAAATAAATCAATGGTCATCAATGCACATCGTACATCATACATTGTACTTCTTACATCGTGCCTCATAATTCTTACATTTATTGGCTGCAATTCAACATATACTCCAAAACCTGCAGGCTATTTTAAAATTGATTTTCCTGAAAAAAAATATCAAACTTTTGATCAGCCAGGTTATCCTTATTCGTTTGAATATCCAACCTATGCGCGGGTTACAAAAGACAGTACTTTTTTTGGTGAAGTAACAGAAAATCCCTGGTGGATAAATGTTGAGTTTCCCCAATTTTCTGCACGTATTTATTTAAGCTATAAAATAATTGGTCAGTATAAACTGGATACATTGCTGAATGATGCTTTTAATCTTACAAATGAACATTCAGTTAAAGCCTCTTATATTGATGATTCACTAATGAATGTTTCAGAAAATGTACATGGAGAGTTTTTTAAAGTTGAAGGCGATGTAGCAACAGCAAATCAATTTTTTCTTACTGATTCAACAAAAAATTTTCTGCGCGGAGCCTTATATTTTTATGCAACACCCAATGAAGATTCATTAAGACCGGTGAACCAGTTTTTAGTTCAGGATATGAAACATCTTATTAATACATTTCGTTGGAAATAAGAATT
>JBDTLW010000380.1:0-3591 GCA_039934575.1 Parafilimonas sp.
AAACCTTTAGACATTAATGGTTCTTTTATGGTTAGCAGCCAGCAAACAAACCTGACTTACTCTGTTCAAAGTTCTAACAGTTCTTATACATATACATGGTCAGTACCATCAAATGCAAAAATCAAAAGCGGACAGCATACATCTTCCATCACTGTTAATTGGGGCAGCACTGCGGGAAATGTAACAGTGAACGCGCAGAATAACTGTGGCTCTTCTGCCGATCGTTCAAAAATGGTGAAAATTTCTAAGAGTTTAAATGCGTATGCCATCACTTTGCCTCAAGCAGGAAAAGAAGAAATGTTGCTGATGCCAAATCCTGTAAAAGATATTGCAACACTGCAGTTTTATGCCAAGACAAATTATGCATATACAATTCAAATAACTGATGTGCGCGGACGATCATTGCTGCAAAAAAAGGGAGCAGCAACAACAGGCACAAATACTAAAAAATTCAATGTTCAGAATCTTTCAGCAGGCACTTATTTTATACTGTTCACTAAAAGCACAGGAGAAAAGCAAACGCTTGAAATGATAAAAGAATAAGCATGGCAGCCATGTATTATTTATAGTTCTGTTTTGCATAAACAATTGCGCTGATTAAAAAACGCAACCAAAACTAATTGCTTATTAATTTGACGATTCACTATTACATCAATTCCTTCACTACGTTTTTTATTACTCTTGGTTTACCTAAAGTGTAATAATGCAGCACCGGTACGCCAAATTCCCTTAATTCTTTGCTTTGCTGAATAAGCCATTCAGTGCCTGCCTGCTCAATGTCTTCATCCGTTTTACAACGAGAAATTTCTTCAGATAAAGCAGTAGGAATATCAACATGAAATAATCTTGGCAAAAGAGATAATTGCTTGCGGCTTGTAATAGGTTTTAAGCCCGGAATAATTGGAACATTAATATCGTTATCGCGGCATTTTTTTACAAAATCAAAAAACTTTTGATTATCAAAAAACATTTGCGTCATAATATATTCTGCGCCGCAGCAAACTTTTTCTTTTAAGCGCTGCATATCAATTTCAAGATTGGGCGCTTCAAAATGTTTTTCAGGGTAGCCGGCAACGCCAATGCAAAATTTTGTTTTACCGCCATCGCGTATATCATCATCTAAATAAATACCGCTGTTAAGATTTACAATTTGTTTCAGCAAATCACCTGCATACCGATTACCATCTGCTTCAGGCTCAAAAGAAGCAGCATTTTTTTCTGCATCACCACGAATCACCAGCACGTTATCAATACCTAAAAAATTCAGGTCAATCAATGCGTCTTCTGTTTCTCTTTTTGAAAAACCGCCGCAAATAATATGGGGCACTGCGTCAATTTTATAATAGTTCATAATAGCTGCGCAAATGCCAACCGTTCCCGGGCGTTTACGCACTTCTACTTTTTCAAAACTGCCATCACTTCTTTTTTTAAAAGCAGTTTCAGTACGATGATAGGTTACATTTACCCATGAAGGTTTAAACTCCATCAACGGATCAAGATGATCATAAATTGAATTGATGCTTTTGCCTTTTAACGGCGGCAAAATCTCAAAAGAAACAAGCGTGTCTTTCGCGTTGCTTATATGCTCGGTTATCTTCATTTTAAAAAAAGTGCTGCAATATACTTACGTACTTTTTGTCTTGAAAAAAAAAGTATCAATCCCGCAAAAGGCGGGACAAGAACGGATGATATACAGCATCCCGTATATACGGGATTCTTATGCCTTGATTGAGATTTTGTAGTGTTGTTTTTTCAGCAGTTGAGCATTGATGAATTTGTTTGAAGCTGCTGTTTTATATTCTTGCTTTATCTAATTATAAAGAAACATTGCTGCAACGCTTTCTGCTTATAAACACTAACGAATGCCCAACAGTTCTACATCAAATATCAATGTTGCATTTGGAGGAATAGAACTGCCGGCACCTCTTGCACCATAACCTAAACCGGAAGGAATAAACAATCGCCACTTGCTTCCAACAGTCATAAGTTGCAAAGCTTCTGTCCAGCCGGATATAACCTGGTGAACACCAAACGTTGCAGGCTGCCCACGCTTATAAGAACTGTCAAAAACTTTATCGTTTATGAGGCTGCCTTCATAATGCACCGTAACCATCGAACGCGGTTCTGGTTTTTCTCCTTCTGCATTTTGCAAGATGATATATTGTAATCCTGAAGGCAATGTTGTAACGCCTTCTGCCTTTGCATTCTCCTGCAAAAATTTTTCCTGGTCTTCTGATTTTGATTGTAA
Source organism: Parafilimonas sp. (assembly GCA_039934575.1). Taxonomy (GTDB): domain Bacteria; phylum Bacteroidota; class Bacteroidia; order Chitinophagales; family Chitinophagaceae; genus Parafilimonas. The sequence goes on from JBDTLW010000380.1 coordinate 2,249, forward strand.
CATAGCTTTTAATTTATCCTGTAAACTCATGATTGAAAATTGAATGGCAAATTTATATGTACTTTTTCTCTTGAAAGAAAAAGTACCAAAAAGTTCAAGAAAGGATGATATTCAGCACATTCGTTCTTTCGCCTTGATTGGGCTTTTGTGCTGTTGATTTTTCGTCTGTTGAGCTTTGATTAATTGGTGTGAGTCGTTGTGGTTTATTTCTTGCTTTTTCTAATTGTGAAAAAGCAATAATGCACTTCGCCGTCATTCTCGCGAAAGCGGGAATCTGCAAATTCTGCAGAACAATTGACCTTGATTGATTTTTAAAATCTATTGAACTTCCAACAAAATACAGAGTGCAGTTAAAGAATTGGATGTGAAGTGAATTGATTATCTAAAAATATGATTGATTAATTTGCTATGCGATATTTATGTAATAATGCTTCTATTAGTGCTGCATTTTTATAAACTGAAAACGCAATGAATCATTAAAATAAAAGTATCCGAGGGTTCAATTGCTGTTGTTTCGGTGCATGTAGATACGAACCGGAAAGTTTAAAAGTAAGATAACCGAAGTTATTGGCAGATAGACTATATTCATAACATTTAATAAATTTATCAAAAATAATTTATGAGATTAATTGAATTGCTTAAACAATGCGACAATGATATTTTGAATATAATTTTTGAAGTAAGAGGAAATGATATAAAATTAACTAAAGAATATAATAACAATTCCCAGGAAGAAGAAGTTTATGATGTTGGGTTTTTATCACCTTCTAATTTTTATTCAACCTTATCGAGTTCTATTGATGAAAATCAAAGAAGGTTCAGAAAACCGAATACGTGACGAGTAAGTTAATAGAGAGAAAAATGATAGCAAATTTATTCATGTATGTAGAAAGGTTCAGTCTGAGTCTCATGGTATTCGATCTTATGTAAAATCTTTTATATTTGGGTAAACAAAAAACGCTCTAAACTAAATACTAAATTTGCTATTTCTATCAAAGATATATTAACTGTTGTTTTTTTTAGTAAACATCGTCGAGGTTCAATGAATACAAAATTTGTCAAGTAATAATTAGAAAATATTGAATTTTTAATCGTTTTTTATTTTCTAGAAAAGCAGTAAAAGCAGCGATTTTTTTATTGCCTCTATTAGGTATTACACATATGCTTGAAACATTTGTTTCACCAGGTAATCGTCGAGTAGTATGAGAAATTAAATTTGAATATTGATTTATTCCAGACCATCAATCAATTCCTTTATTTGCACTCTATTGTTCGGTGACATATTTTTTGGTAACATTTCAAGGATTTTTCTGTTCATTATTATATTGTTTCTTAAATACTGA
>JBDTLW010000381.1:0-3585 GCA_039934575.1 Parafilimonas sp.
GTTTGGCTGCGGTTCTTTTTGATCGTTGTTAGAATGACGCGTATGAATTGCCGGCCAGCCAAACACGGCTTTTACTGGTCCTTTTTTACCATGAATAATTACGCGCATGGCCGGTGCTATCTGGTGATCTACGCCGCCATTGCGTTTAAGATAGATCATACCTTTATCATCAATATAATTTACAAACCAGCTTATTTCATCTGCATGGGCTTCTATCACCACTTTAAATGGAGCATCTGGATTAATAACAGCAACTGCGGTGCCGTAAGGATCAGTAAATATTGTATCCACATAATCTTTTATATAATTCAACCAAACTTTTTGCCCGCTGCTCTCAAAGCCAACCGGTGATGGTGTATTGATATATTGCTTTAAAAAATCTAATGAAGCATCTGTTATTATTTTTTTTGCTTTCGGTTTCTTTGTTGTTTTTGCCATGTGATAATAATATTAAAATTGATAGTTAAACCTGATGACGCTATTCAGATATGGCCAAAGATATATAGTGCTTTGTAAACTCATTGAGTGTATCATTTTAATAAGATGTGAAATAATGAAATAAAAATACAATTGCCTGCAACATAAAAATTACAATAAACATCTATGGAGATGTATATTGCGACACTTGTAAACAATGCAGAAGTTTATAAAATCTATTTTTTTTGGCAACTACTTTATAGGTTTAATTGCCATTGCATTATCGGTTGAATCGTGCATGCAATTGCACCTGCCGTTAAACTCGGGTATCTATTATATCATACTTTTTTGTGCAAGCGTTTTTTATTACACGTATGCGTATGCGGTTCCGCTTAGTATGGGAGCAAGTATGAATCCAAGAAAAAAATGGTATCATACAAATCATGCATCTATTGTTTGGAGCCAGCGTATTTTATTTAGCGTGTCTGTATTGCTCGGTTGTTTTTTCATGTATAAAAATTTTGCAGCCATTGAAAGTCTGCCTTTTAAATACTGGCTTATAATTGTTGTAATGCTGATGGCGGGCATTTTTTATTATGGCTTATTACCTAAATCATTTTTTAAAATCAACCTGCGCAATACAGGCTGGCTTAAAGCTTTTACTGTTGGTTTTGTGTGGGCTTGCTGTGCCAACTTTCTATCGTTTATTATTGTACAGATTGAAACCGGCAACCATACTGCAGAACCCATTTTGCTTATCTGGCTTTTTATAAAAAACTGGATGTTCTGTACGGTGAACTCAATGATCTTTGATATAAAAGATTATACAGATGATGCCAACCGGCAGTTAAAAACTTTTGTTGTAAGTTTTGGATTAAGAAATACTATCTTTTTTATTTTGATGCCGCTTATCGTTATTGGGTTGATTTCATTAATTGCTTTTTCAATGATGCGGCAAACAAGTGCTGTAACTGTTGCATTCAACCTTATCCCGTTTATTTTATTACTCATGATTACATGGAGCATGCAGAAGCCACACAAGATCTTATATTATTTAATAGTGATTGACGGGCTTATATTTTTTAAAGCCTTATGCGGCATCGCCGGCATGCATTTTATAATCAAATAAATTATGCGCAATAATTATAACAGCATTGCAGGATATTATGATACATTAAGCCGTATTGTATTTCAAAAATCTATTGTAAAAGCGCAGCAATATTTAATTGAGTTTATTACAAACAACAATACCGTATTATTGATTGGCGGAGGAACAGGCTGGATATTGGAAGAAATTTCAAAAATGAAACGGGAAAATATTTCTGTTGTATATGTTGAAAAATCTTCTAAAATGATTGAGTTATCAAAAAAAAGAAACTATAAAAATATTAAGGTTGATTTTATAAATAATGATATTGAAACTTATAAAACAGATGAGCGCTTCGATGTTATTATCACGCCGTTCTTATTTGATAATTTTACAGAAAAAAAGATTCAGCAAATTTTTAAAAAGCTTGATGAATTATTAAATCAAAAAGGCTTTTGGCTGTACGCAGATTTTGTGAATGATAAAACCAATAAAAAAACCTGGCAGCAATATCTTTTAAAAACCATGTATTTATTTTTCAGGGTAACAGCCAAAATAGAAACACAGGAACTTATTGATATGCGTCCATATTTTACTGAGAAATATTCACTGATCTCACAGCAATTTTATTACAAACATTTTATACAGGCAATTGCTTACAGAAAAATAAAATAACTGCGTTTGGATAAATTCATTTCACGATAATCTATTCTTTCTTCAACAGTAATTTTTTGCTGAACATATACAACAGATGCCTCTTTAAGATAACAGTTTATGTAAATAATTATAACTGTTCGTTACATTTTGCAATGGCTGCGGCGCTCCATCCTGCTCTACAAAAAAGTATTTCATTCCAGACTCTTTTGCATTATCAAAAATGCGTTTGAAATCAACAATACCCGTTCCTGCTTCTGCAGGCTGCATAGTAGTTTTATCAAGATCTTTTACATGCCATAATGGATAACGACCGGGATGCAGTTTAAATAATTCAACGGGATCTTGTTTTGCTTTGGTTGCCCATGCAAGATCAAGTTCCATTTTCACAAGGTCTTTATCTGTATTATTCAGAATATAATCAAAAGGGCGTGTGCCATCTACATCATCAAATTCTGTAACGTGATTATGATATGCGAATTGAACGCCATTCTTTTTGCATGCTTCACCTGATTTAGTAAAAACATCTACTGCCGTTTTTATTTCATCCATCGTACTTACAGGAATACTTGAACAAACCAGATAACTTAATCCGCCTGCTGCAGCATCGTCAGCCAGTTGCTGATAATTTTCTTTTAAGTTCAAAGGCTTTGTTGCATCTTTTTGCTTATCCATGTATGCTTTTATTCTTGCTGAGTCTTCTGCATTTTTTGCCATTTTCATAATCTGATCCATCGAAAACGGTGCACCGCCTACATGTGCCGAACGCCAATGCAAACCTGCATCCTTTACCATTGCTGCAAATTCTTTTGGCGTATAGCCATAAAAATTTCCCTTTTGAGATCCTGCACTTTCCACTTCTTTATAACCGATGGCTGCTAATTTTTGCAAAGTATCTTTTGCATCTGTTGTCATTAAATTACCAAGCGTGTATAATTGAAGACCGACCGGATAATTTGGTTTTTTTGAAAATAATCCTGCCTTACTAAATGCCGGCGTTAATAAACCTGCTAATGCAAATGTGCCGGTTTGTTGTATGAACTTTCTTCTTGTAGCCATCGTTATATTTTTTTATGATGAGGATTAAAGGTATTAATTCTGTTGAAAGCAGAAATGATGCGCGATTAAATTTATTTTTTATGATATGAGCTTCAAAGTTTTATGTTCCATTTAGCAGCGCTATTTGTTTGCCCTTTTATCTTAATTCCATTTCATTTACTTGCAAATTATCTTGTTCACAGCAAACTTTCTCTTGTTTGCATCATTCAAAAAAATTGCCTTTTCATATAAAATAGGTTTGTGTCTTCAAACAAAAAATATATGAAAAAGGTCTTTACAATTTTACTTATTCTATTTGTAATATCGGTTCAACTATTCGCACAAACGACGCAAACTTTAATTTCAGGAAGTGTTGTTGATGTGAATAA
>JBDTLW010000382.1:0-3554 GCA_039934575.1 Parafilimonas sp.
ATGCAACCAACCGTGAACACGAATTTGTACTGGTAGCAGAAAACCTTGGAAGTATTCCGCCAAATTCTGCATTGATGCGCATAACCGCAGGCAAACAGATCTATAAATTATCGGTTAACACTGATATGAAAACGAATGCAAGAATTGTGTTTTATTATGATGGAAATTAGATAACGCTTATCAATTTCTTATTAATGCAAACCTGCATTTTATTAGCTTATTCCTTTCCCGCAATGTTTCTTAAAATCCCCAATGACGGTTGCCAACCACAATGCCATTACCCAGGCATTGCGGATAAGGAAGAGATTGAATGCGAAGGAAAGTACCACTATATAATGCTTTGAAAATATGTTTTAAATAACTTTAAAATCAAAAATATTATTATGAAATTATTATTGAATACAAACCTGCCAAGTTATAATTGCAACCAATAAATCAACTGATAAACCTATTTAGTCCAATATATTAAACGCAAACAAAAGGGGTTAAATAAAAAGCTTAACATGAAAAACTGAAGTAGTAAAATTAATATTGTTGCTTGCTAAATACAGGCCTTATAATTGCTTATAAAATATTTTAATTATCATTCACATAATTTATACATTGTCATAAATAATAAAGCCAAAAAACAGAATGAATTATAAGCTTATTGGATTAATCATTTATGGCGCTGTTTTATTTTTTGTTTGCCTGCGTATATTGTACGATACGCATAGCAGTACAAAGACCATTGCTTATCTTCTTCTTTGCATATTTTTCCCCGTATTCGGCATTATATTTTACCTGGCATTCGGCATTAACTACTGGAAGAAAAAATTGTATTCAGGAAAGATGAATGAGGATAGCAAGATGCTGGATGAGCTAAAGAAAAAAATTTCTCAATATAAAAACTGCACTATTGATCCAAGGGATCTTGCAGATGATTATGCAGAAATAGCTTCTATGTTATTGAAAGATCTGCGCAGCCTGCTTTCGTGTAATAACCGTGTGAAGCTTTTGGTAAACGGAGAAGAAAAATTTCCTGAGCTGATAAAATGTTTGCAGCAGGCTAAACATCATATTCATATTGAATATTATATTTTTGAAGAAGATGATATCGGTACTCAGATAATTGAAATTTTAATTGAAAAAGCAAAAGAAGGCGTACAGGTAAAGTTTATTTATGATGATTTTGGAAGTCCTTCTATTAAAAAGAAAATAGAAAGAAAAATGCAGGCTGCAGGCATTGAAGTATATCCTTTTTCCAAAGTGATATTTTATTTGCTGGCAAACCGCATCAATTACCGAAATCATCGCAAAATAGTAGTAATTGACGGGCAAACAGGTTTTGTTGGCGGTATAAATGTAAACGACAAATACATTAACAACGGCAAACAAAAATTATATTGGAGAGATACCCATGTGCGTATTGACGGCCCCGGCGTTTATTATCTTCAATATATTTTTATAACAGATTGGAATTTTTGTTGCCCAAAAAAATTTAAGCCCACAGATGAATATTTTGCACCCTGCGATGATATTAAAGATGGTGCATTAATTCAGATTGCGGGCAGCGGGCCAGACTCTGAACAACCATCCATATTGTTTTCTATATTAGAAGCCATTAACCTGGCAAAAGAAGAAATTTTAATTACTACACCTTATTTTATTCCGGGCGATAGTATTTCAAACGCTTTAAGAAGCGCTGCACTTGGTGATGTTACTGTGAAGTTGCTGGTTCCCGGCAAATGTGATTCCCGTATTGTGAATGCTGCTTCCAAATCTTATTACAATGATTTACTGCAGGCAGGTGTTGAAATTTATTTGTATGAAAAAGGATTTGTACATGCGAAAACTTTAGTAACAGATGGCAAATTATCTATGGTTGGAACTGCCAACATGGATCACCGTAGTTTTGAATTAAATTTTGAAGTGAACGCTATTATTTATGACGCCCCTTTCGCTAAAAAGCTGCGAAAGGTTTTTTCTGATGATATTAAACACGCAAAGAAATTAGATGCAAAACGCTGGTACAAACGATCATTGTTAGAACAATTTCCTGAAAAAGTTGCACGACTGCTTTCACCTTCTCTATAAAACTTTTTATTGTGAAGCATAAGTCTCAATTGCTCTTTATCCGCCTGCACAATGATGTAATAACCTGTCCATTCCATTTTGCAAACCGGCCTCTTTGTACAACCAGTGTGTTATCAATATCCGGATACAGATAATAATGAAAAACAAAGCCTTCTTTTGGGTTTTGCCATCCTATAATTTGCCCGAAACGCAGATCATTAAATATTAATGTATCCTGTTTTTTTTGGATAGTATAAAACTGTTGTGAAAAACGAATGAGTTGCTGTACTTCTTTTTTATTACGCATAGTATCAATCAATGAAGTATTGCGGGCAAACTTTTCAAGTGATAAATTCTTTGATCTGTCAAATACACTTCTATAGCCAACATAATAATCACTATCGTTACCTGCCACAACATACCACAACCAGTTCTGCAGCGGTGCAGGTGTGGTAAAATATCTTGTATAAGGAATGTGTTGCTGCGCGAGTTGCTGTTTTACATCATGGTTTATAATGGTTTTATTTACCAAACAATAACAGAGATAAACTGAACAAATACCTAAACCAAATTTCCACCAGAATTTTCTTTTCTTGTTGTGTTGTTTTAACAGCAGCAACATCATCAATGCAATGCCCGGCGCTGCAGAGAAAAATGGATCTGCTACATAAATAGTGTTGAATGAAATACGGTAGTGACTGAATGGCTCAAACCATCCCACGCCATAATTATTAAATGCATCTATAAATATGTGCGACAATATCGCCGCACTAAAAAAAAGCGTCCAACGCATAAATGAAATATTATGCGGACGGTGCCAGCGGTTTGCCAGTATTGCCATTATCAGCGCCACAATTATTGCAAATAATATTGAGTGTGTAAAGCCCCGGTGAGCCAGTAAATCAGACGGTGTATTCAACCATGTTGCTGCAATAAAATCTATATCAGGTATGCTCTGTGCTATCATTCCCCACACCATTGCTTTTCTGCCTAATGTTTTACCTGCAAAAGCCTCACCCATGCAGGCGCCAAGAGCAATATGTGTGAGTGAATCCAAATGATTTTATTTTAAAGTTTACATTTCATTTATAATCTTCACTGTCTTTACACTTACTGTACCAACTCTTTTCAGCAAATCAATTACGTGATCATTATAAAACGCAAACTTATATGTATTGAACTTTTCTGCAATGGTTGTGTCACCTGATTTTTATATTTGTATTGATCAGGTATCCATTCTAATGCAGAGCGGTAAGTGCCTTAAGTTTCATTTTTGTTTTGGGTTACCGTGCAGAGCTGTCAGATACTTCTAAGTGTCTGCAGCTTTTCATCACATAAAATGATGGGCATCTATGCTCCGATGATCGTTCCGCCAAATGCGGGATTCCTGCTTGCACTGAATGCTTTTGAGGTGATATTGAAAAGAAGGAAAGAGATACATTACAACGCATCGTCCGTTTAGCGCGAGACGATGCTTGACATAAAGTATTCCGCCGAAT
>JBDTLW010000383.1:0-3554 GCA_039934575.1 Parafilimonas sp.
ATTTTCTACCATTGAAATAAATAGTTCCGCTTTTTTTCTTATTTCATTCATGCCTTTTGTTTCTTTTGGAAGTATGCCTTCAACAGGTTCAATGCTTATAATATCCGGTGAAAATAATTTTTCTTTTGCTTCTTCTATTTTACCGTTGCGGCACATATCAACTAAAATTGCGGCAATTTCTTTTGTTGTCATTTTATAAAATTAATTTGTAACCAGGATAATTTGGTGATTTTTATAAATCAGTTTTTTGTAAAAATTAAAATACTTTTATTTAATAAAAATTACTGTATGGAAAAGTATCCAAATGTAAATTGGCCTGAAGGAATAAAGCCTTTATTAAAAAAATATAAAGATGAAAAGCATCCGCTGGAATATAAAAATACTTACCAGTTGGTTGTGATGGTTGTTTTATCAGCACAGGATTCAGACAGACACATCAACAAGATTGCACCGGTTTTGTTTGAAGCATTTCCAAATATGACGGCTTTATCAAAAGCAACTGAAAAAAATTTGCATGCACATATAAGCGATGTGCGAAACAGTGATAAAAAAACACAATGGTTATTGCAGATTGCACAAACAATTAAAGCTGATAAAAATATTCCTTATACATTAGATGCGTTAACAGCATTACCTGGCATTGGCAGAAAATCAGCCAATGTTATTTTGCGTGAAAGTGGTAAAGAACCTGAAGGAATTATAGTTGATCTGCATACTGTGCGTGTTGCACCAAGATTAGGAATTGCATCTGGAACCGATCCGAAGAAAATTGAAAAACAAATGATGCAAACATTACCAAAAAATGAATGGGATGCAGGTATGGCTATATCTTTTTTAGGCAGGGAAATTTGCAGACCAACACCAAAATGTGATGAGTGTTTAATGAAACCTGTTTGCAAATATTATAACGAAGTTGTGCATCCCGTTTAGGATTTGATCTTTGTTTGAAATTGGATAAAATAAAAAGCGGAGGATATTATTTCTACACGTAAAGTGAAATATAAATTCTGCATAGAGGAATTATAAACAAATGAACTAAGCGTTTATTTCCTTTCTGTAAACAAACTATATGATAAAATTTTCTGCAACAGTTTTACGCTTTGGTGAACAGGGAGAAAAAACCGGGTGGACATATATAAAAGTGCCTGCAGATATTGCACAACAATTAAAGCCCGGTAATAAAAAATCATTTCGTGTAAAAGGAATGCTGGATAATTTTAAAATAAACAGTGTGGCTTTAATGCCAATGGGTGATGAGAATTTTATTATGCCGTTTAATGCTGCAATGCGAAAAGGCACAGGCAAACGTAAAGGCGCTATCATTACAGCAACGCTTGAAGCAGATGATGCGCCGTTAAAACTGAATGAAGATTTTATAGCTTGTTTACATGATGAGCCCGCTGCATTAAAATATTTCAATTCGCTTGCAGGCAGCCACAGAAATTATTTCAGCAAATGGATTAGCAGCGCAAAAACAGAACAAACAAAAACAAAACGCATTGCAATGGCTGTTTCAGCTTTATCAGCAAGCTTAGGTTATTCTGAAATGATGCGGGAACATAAGGCAAAGAAAATTTTTTAAACTGTTGCATTTTCAGCAACAACTTCTTTCTTATCGCGATATAATCTTTTTGCCAGCGGACCCACAGTTAAGCCCTGTACAAAAATTGAAAATACTACCACCACATACGTTACAAAAACAAAAAGATCTTTTACAGGCAAACTATTTGAAATGGATAAAACCATAGCAATGGAAAGTCCACCGCGCAAGCCTCCCCAAAATAAAAGTATTTGTGTTTTACGGTCTGTTTTTAAAAAGCGGTTTCCTAATACAGCAGGAATTCTGATAGAAATATAACGTGAAAATAAAACAACGGGCAATAGAATAAGCGAGGCATAAATGTATTGCATATTAAATTCTAAAATGATAAGATGCAGCCCTATCAATACAAACAATACTGCATTCATCAGCACATCAATTATCTCCCAGAATTTATCAAGATAGAGCCGGCTTATATGGCTCATAGCGCCTTCTTTTGCGTAGTTGCCTGTAACCAAACCCGCTACCACCATTGCCAGCGGACCGCTTGTGTGCAAATAATTTGCCAGAGAATAACCGCCCATTACAAAAGCAAGTGTAAGCATTACTTCTGTTTCATAATGATTAATTGTTTTAAGCATCCAGTATAAAAGAAAGCCAAGTAAAAAGCCAAATAATATTCCGCCTACGGCCTCGCGTAAAAAAAGAATTATTACATCAGTAAAATGTATCTGATCAATTCCAAAACGAATCATTTCAAGCAGCGTAATAAAAATTACTATTGCAATGCCATCATTGAACAATGATTCACCAACAATATTTATTTCTGTTTTTTTAGGAATATTGGCTTTGGTAAGAATGCTTAAAACTGCAATAGGATCAGTAGGAGAAATGATAGAGCCGAAAAGCAGGCAGTACAAGTATTCAACAGGTGTGTGCAGTAACTGCATTAAAAAATATAAAACAGTGCCTATAAAAAATGTGGAGAAGATAACACTGAAAAAAGAAAAAACGGTAACAGACCGGCTTTGTGTTTTTAACAGCGTTCCGTCCACATGCAATGCGCCGGCAAACAATAAAAAACTAAGCATAACATTAAATACAACTGCAGTAAAATTGATTGACATTACCAATGCCTTGGCAGACTGAAAAAGATCTTCGTTAATAAAATGCAGAATTAAAATTGCCACAGAAATAACGAGCGATATGATCATCAGCCCAATTACATTCGGCAGTTTTAAAAAGCGCACATTTATATAACTGAATAAAGATGCAATTACTATAAGAATTGTAATTATGGAAAAAACATTCATATAAACGAATATAAGTTTTTATGCTGATTCTATTGAAGCATCGGGTTGCTGCGGTAATGCTCCTGATTTTTCTTTTTCTATGTGTTCTGTCCATACAGCATAATCATTTGGATAAATACGCCTGCCCTTAAATTGAGCATAATGTTTTGTAAATGCTGCACCAAAGTATAGAATAACGGAAGAATAATACACCCATAATAGTATTACAATAATTGATCCTGCAGCGCCGTAAGTATTACCAATGTTTTTTGCACCGAGATAAAAACTGATGGCAAATTTTCCGAGCATAAAAAGCAGCGCGGTAGTAATTGAACCCATTAACACATCACGCCATTTTATTTTGGCATCAGGTAAAATTTTAAATATAATTCCAAATAAAAGTGTGATGATGATAAACGTAACCAACAGGTTTACACTATACGCGACATACACCGCAGCGCCCGGAAATAAATGTACGAGCCTGTCAACCAAAACATCTAAAACAGTGCTTACAATAAGTGATACCAGTAAAATAAAACTCAGGCTGATTATGATTGAAAAGCTTAGCAATCTGTTTAATAGTATTTTTATCCAGCCTCTTTTAGGTTTTGCTTTTAAGCCCCATATAATATTTATAGAGTCCTGTATTTCTCCAAACACGCTGGTAGAGCCAATTATTAATGCAAGAATGCTTGCTCCCGATGCAAAAACATTACTCCTGG
>JBDTLW010000384.1:0-3548 GCA_039934575.1 Parafilimonas sp.
ATTGAAGCGCAGTATTTGATTGTTTAAGTGAATCGTTTTCAATTGATAATTCCTGAACCGCTTTTACAAGTGGAACAACAAAATCACTGTAACGCAAGCCGTATAAATCTTTATCATTCTTTGCAGCATCAACACCACTAAAATCATAGCCAATTTGCTTTGCTGTTTTTTCTACATCCTGTGCAACAAAGCCGGTATAAATAATTTGTTCTTTTGCTTTACGGGCTGTGGATTCCTGCACGGTAGGCTGCACTATTTTTCCTTCTGCATCTTTTATTTGCTGAGTTTGCAATATTCTATCTGCGGCATCCAGGTCAAGATTATAAGTAACAGGTTTTAATTGATTAATGAAGGAAAGACCCGGCACATTTTGTTTGATATTTTTCTTTACACGTCCATCAGAAATATTACTCCAGTTAACAAAGCCGCCAATGCTTGTAATTGCATTTGTACCAATCCGAACCTGGTTACTGGCAGTAACAACTGCATTAACACCTAATGCCATAGAACCGCTTACCACTACCGTAGCGTGTGCATTAAAGCCCAGGTATGTTGATGCAGATGATTGAACACTATTATGCCCTGCACTCCAACCAATCGCCGTATTTTTATCTTGTGCCGTGTTAGGATATAAAGCGCTGTAACCAACTGCTGTATTCCAGCTTCCTGTAGTATTGCCTTCCAGAGTATTACTGCCAATAGAAACATTCTGATTTCCGGTTGTGTTATTAACTAAAGCATCATAACCAAAAGCATCATTCTGTGAGCCACTGGAATTATTATGCAATGCCGAAGTTCCATAGGCTGAATTATAACTTCCGGTTGTATTAGTGTACAATGTTAAAGACCCAAAAGCGCTATTAAAAATGCCATTCAAACCACTTCCTGAATTGCTATATAATGATTTGTAGCCAAAAGCGCTATTACTTATGCCTGACACATTTGAATATAGCGCCTGGTAACCAAAAGAACAGCTCCAATAACCATTGGTATTATTCACCATTGCCTGATCTCCTACAGCAGTGTTACCGGAAGCGCTATTTATAAAAAGTGCTCCTTTACCAATTGCAACATTTCCATCACCAGCCTGGTTTTGATTTAATGCCGAGTTTCCAACTGCTATATTTTCAATGCCAGTAGAAATATTAAAGCCTGCTCCAGTGCCAATTAGTATATTATCATTTGCATCACCAACACTGGGTGCTGTTTGCTTTCCGTTTACAAAAACAGGTGCGGTTAAGTATAAATTTTTCCAGGCATTACTGCTGCTTCCTAAACTTAAGCTTCCGTTAGTTCCGGGAAGTAAATCTGTATTAACTGCAACATTAGCAAGATTGGATAAAGATTTATTAACTCCTTTTGGAGAAATAGCAACCCATTTACTTCCGTCGTAATAATAAAAGCCCGGAGTTGAATTTGTTTGAAAGATCATTAAACCATTAATGGGGCTTCCAATTGCATCTCTTTGATTTTTTGTCATTCTTGGAATGAGCAGACCTTGCGTAGTTGATTTTATTTCGAGAACAGAAGATGTATTCGGTGAAGTTGTTCCTATGCCAACAGCGCCCGAAGAAGGAAATGTGTTTTGACTAAAACCCTGGGTTGCAATAATTAAATAGCATACAACAAATGTGATTATCTTTTTCATGTGTTTATTTTTAGATGTGAGTAATATTGATTTATTATTAAAATAATCTTATTGCGAAAGAATAAATTCAATTGTAAAAAGGCTTTGCTCAACTTTTACTTTTGAACAAATACCATTGCTATAGGAGTAACTGTTTTTATTGCCGTCCGGAAATTCAATTACATACAATTGATTTTCTTTTTTTTCAATTTTAAGATTCTGCTCATAGCTATCAGAATAAAGCTGGCTGATATTTACGGGTTCAAAAAAGTAAAGGCATAACTGGTTATACGTTATGTTACTTAACTTGATTTGCGTTATGGAGTTTTCTTTTTTTATTTCATAACAACTCCCCTTACTGTCCGTATGCTTATTCTCTTTTATATCGTTATTTATTTTTCGGTATGAATAGGAATGGGTTAAAATTCCATTTTCAAACAGCGATTGTTCAGCCTGTATAATTGTAAAAAGAAAAACAAATCTTTTTTTTGTTTCCGAGTTTAGCGTAATGCGGTAAGCATTGATGCTGTCTTTTTTTTCCAGCTTCATCCAGCCTATTACGTTATTATTTTGAACAATTTTATAGTTGAGTATTTTAGATTGTTCCGGTACGCAGAAACCTGAAAATATAATTACAGCTATCATAAACATTATAAACGCACTAACAATATTTAATACAGATTTCGATTTCATAGTTTACCATTTATCTGAACGAGATATTGCTTAATGCTTATTTTCTTTATTATTGATGTTAGCAAACATTCTTAATATTATGAGCACCATAATCATGGTGAATCTTTTAGAAAATTATGTTCTTTCTTTCTTTCAGACAATACACAGTTTACAATTGAAACTTTCAGGTTTACCGCTATGTGTCTTTGATTGATAAAACAAATTTTGAACAATTGAAATATTGATTTTATTAATCAATACAGTTTCCTATTTCTAAAAAATAATCTTTGGTAAACTTATTTTGAGATGCTGTTAAAGCCTAATTGATATTTATACAGAAGTGATAAGACTAAAGTGGAAATTGCAAAACAGGCGCTTTAAGCAGAACAGTAGAATTGGTTTGCGCAAAAAATCAGGTATTGTATGTATTACTTAATTGATTTATGCAAAAAATAATTCTGATACTGAATTTATAATTTTTATAACCCTGACTTTCCTATTAGAAGAAAATTCAGACTTAAGCTACGAAAATTAAAACAGGAAATTTTTGGGAACAACTGTAATCTTGAGTTTTGAAGAAGAGTGAAGTGTTTAATCAAAAATTAATTTTATATTTATTATAAATACCCGGGGTTGCAATATTTCAAAACCATAACTGCATTGTTCTGTTTTTGCATTGTTATTATTTCTGCGTTTGCACAAAATGATACATTAGTATTGTCTCCTGTAAACAACACAGTTTTAAAACAATATAGTCTTCGCAAAATGTGCGTTGATAAAAAAGGTAAGTTATGGTTTACTACAGATAAAGGACTATTATGTTATGATGGAAATGATATAAAATTATTTGAACACAAAGATGGCGACAGCACTACATTAACCACTAACAGCCAGGGGCGATTACATTTAAGTGATGATGGAAATATTTATTTGTTTGAAGTAGGTGCAACTGATTATATTAATACCACTACAGGAAAAGTAACTCCATTACCTATTCAAATAAAAGATGAATATAAGTCTAAAGCCGCCTTCCCTTATCCATTTACCCAGCCATTTATTGATGATGATAATTCATTTTGGGCAGGCATGTATAATGTAGGCTTTATCCACTATAGCCTCAAAACAAAAACTACAAATTTTTATCCGCTACATGATAGTTTGCCTTCTCAATCCAATTCAGTATTTGTTATTCAAAGAGATAAAACACATAAAAATATTTTATGGCTTGCCTCAGACAATGGTATCTATT
>JBDTLW010000385.1:0-3542 GCA_039934575.1 Parafilimonas sp.
TGCGAAAGCCTGGGTAAATGATTCATTGGTTAGCGCTGTTGCATTTAATACAACAATATCAACAGATAATTTGGATTTAACTATTGGCATAGATTTACCGGGCATCGTGGAGCATTTCAATGGTATTATTGATGATGTAAGAATTTATAGCCGTGCACTTAACAGGAAAGAAATTGATTCGCTTGCAAACCCAATTCCAACTGCTTCGCTTCCTGATAAATCAATACAAGAAGGCAACAGCGGCATAACAATAATGAATTTTAAATTAACACTCGATCAGCCTTATAATAAAATTGTTTCTGTAAAATGGAAAACTGCTGACAGCACTGCAAAAGCAGGCAGCGATTATATTGCAGCAAATGGCACATTAAAATTTCATCCCGGTCAAACATCAAAAACTATTATGGTACAGGTGTACGGCGATGCAATTGCAGAAAAGGACGAAGTTTTTAAAATTGTTTTACGCAATCCTAAAAACGTTTTTCTCGGTAATACAGTTGCTATCGGAAAAATCGTAAATGATGATGGAGCTTTAGCCGGTACAATTTCAGATATTGTTTCAGATGAAAAAAGTAATGGTCTTTCAATCAGCGCATACCCGGTGCCTTCAAAAAATTTCACCATTTTAAATATTCAGAATAAATCAGGTAATGTAAATATTATTGTTACCAATACAGATGGAAAAATTGTTTGGCAACAGCAAAACATTACAGTCAATAAAATAAATATTCCGCTGCAAAATATTCCTGCTGGTATGTACACAATAACAGCAATTGATGCGAACAACAATAAAAGTTCTATACAAATTGTAAGATCAGAATAATTTTTTTGTTGCCAGCTTTTGCGTTTGTTGAATTGTTCCTTCCGCATTAACCGCACACTTGTACTTTTAGCCTTTATTCAGGTAAATATATTTGTTGCACATAATGGTGGCTAAAAAAAATCGATATGAAAATTGAAAAACACGCAATAGAAGAATATAACAACCATTTGCTGAAGGAACACACTCGCAAATTTGATTTTATTGCTGCTGATATAAAAAATACTGATGCCTTAATTCAAAAATTAATTGACTTTCAAATTGCCATTCCATCTTGGGCGTTGGGAACAGGCGGAACACGTTTCGGAAGATTTCCCGGTGGCGGTGAACCACGCAATCTTGAAGAAAAAATTGAAGATATTGGTTTGTTACATGCGTTAAATAAATCAAGCGGTGCTATCTCTTTACACATTCCATGGGATATTCCGGAGAATGCTTCACACATAAAAGCATTGGCTGCGCAAAATGATTTGAAGTTTGATGCGATGAACTCAAACACTTTCCAGGATCAGCCAGACCAGGAATTAAGTTACAAGTTTGGTTCGATGCAGCATGTAAACAAAGCTGTGCGTAAACAAGCCATTGAACACAATATTGAAGTAATAAAATATGGAATTGAGCTTGGCTCAAATGCACTCACAGTATGGCTTTCAGACGGCTCATGTTTCCCCGGACAGTTAAATTTCAGAAAGGCATTTCAAAATACATTAGAAAGTTTACAGGAAGTTTATGCAGCATTGCCAAACGACTGGAAAATGTTTGTTGAATACAAAGCTTATGAACCTAATTTTTATTCAACAACGGTTGGCGATTGGGGGCAATCATTGTTATATGCAAGCAAGTTAGGAGACAAGGCATACACCTTAGTTGATCTCGGACATCATTTGGGAAATGCAAACATTGAACAAATTGTTTCATTATTATTGATGGAAAAAAAGCTTGGCGGTTTTCATTTTAACGATAGCAAATATGGTGATGATGATCTTACTGTCGGGAGCATAAAACCTTATCAATTGTTTTTAATTTTTAATGAATTGATTGAAGGGATGAATGAAAGAAATATGAATCATGCAAACGGCCTGGCATGGATGATTGATGCATCTCATAATGTAAAAGATCCGCTTGAAGATTTATTGCAATCTGTTGAAGCGATCATGATAACTTATGCGCAGGCTTTGTTGGTTGACAGAGAAAAATTAGTTGAAGCACAAAACAACAATGATGTTGTTACCGCGCAGGAAATTTTACAACAGGCGTTTCGTACAGATGTTCGTGCTCTTGTTGCAGAAGCAAGATTAAGAAGCGGTGCAGCACTCAATCCATTATCAGTTTACCGCGCAGAAAAAGTAAGAGAAAATTTAATTAAACAAAGAGGAAGTAAAACGGCAGCTACAGGATTATAAATTGAATTATCAATTTATAGTAGATTAAGTTTTTTGATTTAATCATACAAATCTTTTAATCTTCCCAAATCCCGGTTCAGCAAATGGGCAGGCAAAATGTAATATTGATTTTTGATGTTGGTAAAACCAATAAAAAATTGCTTTTGTTTGATGAGCAGTATAAGATCATTTATGAACATTCAAAAATATTTGAAGAAACAAAAGATGAAGATGATTTTCCCTGTGAAGATATTAATGCACTTACAAATTGGGTGCAGGAAAAGTTTGCAGAAATTTTATTAAGAAAAGATATTGAAATTAATGCCGTAAACTTTTCTGCTTACGGCGCAAGCTTTGTTCATCTTGATAAAAATTTAAAACCATTAATGCCATTGTATAATTATTTAAAACCTTATCCTGAAAAATTAAAGCAACAATTTTATAATACTTATGGCGGTGAAAGTTTAATGGCAAAACAAACTGCATCTCCTGTTTTGGGCAGTTTAAATTCGGGTTTGCAATTGTATCGTTTGAAATATGAAAAGCCTGAATTATATCAGCATATAAAATATTCGCTTCATCTTCCGCAATATCTAAGCTTTATTATTTCTTCTGCGCCTGCATCAGATATTACAAGTATTGGCTGCCATACACAACTATGGGATTTTCAAAAAAATAAATATCATGACTGGATTTATAAAGAAGAACTTGATAAAAAATTTGCACCACTGTATAATAGTGATAAGTTAATTACAACCGTAAACAATAATATAAAAACCGGCATTGGCTTACATGATAGCTCTGCTGCATTAATACCTTATCTTAAATCATTCACAAAACCGTTCGTATTAATTTCAACAGGCACGTGGTGCATTAGTTTAAATCCATTTAACGATTCAATGCTTACAGATCATGAGTTGCTAAATGATTGTTTATGTTATTTAAGTTATGATGGAAAGCCGGTAAAAGCTTCGCGTTTATTTGCGGGCTATGAACATGAAGAGCAGGTTAAAAAATTAGCCGATCATTTTAATAAAGATGTGCACTATTATAAAAGCATATTTTTCGACAGTTCGTTGATGAAAAATCAGCAATCAAATTTCACCAACACAATTAATCGCGATACATCTATTCTGCAAAAATCTGCGTTTGAAAAAAGAGCGTTAAACGATTTTGAAAGTTATGAAGAAGCGTATCACCAACTGATGTTTGATATAATGGAGCAGCAGGCTCATTCAACAAAACTTGTGCTTTCAAACTCACCGGTGCAGAAAATATTTGTTGACGGAGGTTTTGGAAAGAATGATGTTTACATGCATTTACTTGCTGCAGCATTTCCT
>JBDTLW010000386.1:0-3531 GCA_039934575.1 Parafilimonas sp.
TCAAGATTAATTAACCGCAATTTAGCATCGCCTAATTCTGCCCATTTGGAAACGGTGCTTTCCCAATCTGCGCCATTCCATAATGCATAATCATCTTTACCGCTTCTCCACACTCCAAGATATAAGCGTGTGTTGTTTTGCAAATAGCTGCTTATGTTTATAAGACGAAGCTTTTGTTTACCGAGTGATTTCCATTGCGCTGTAAAATCAGTCCAGTTAAGACCGTTTAATAGTGCATAGCCATCAGTGCCGGCGCGCCATACGCCTGTATATAATCTTGTACCGTTTTGTATATAACTTGCTACATCAATCAGGCGCAAATTCTGGCTTGCCAATGATTTCCATTGTGCTGTAAAATCAGTCCAGTTAAGACCGTTCAATAATGCATAATTATCAGTGCCCGCACGCCATACCCCAAGATATAAACGTGTACCGCCAGACATGTATGTTTCAATATCAATCAAGCGCAGCTTTTGCTTTGCCAGCGATTGCCATTGTGCTGTAAAATCAGTCCAGTTAAGCCCATTAAGCAAAGCATAACCATCAGTACCGGCACGCCACACGCCATTATAATAACGCTTCCCGTTTTTAGTATAGGTTGAAACATCAACAAGACGTAGATTTTGGCTTGCCAATGATGACCATTTGGCTGTAAAATCTGTCCAGGTAAGCTCAGCATATAAAGCATAATTATCTGTACCGGCACGCCATACTCCTGTATATAAATCCTGTGCAGAAATTTTTGTGATGAATAAGCATGCAAAAAATATTTGCAGCAATTGTAATTTTAGTTTCATGATTTTGATTTTAGATCACAAAAATATTTCTATCAGAAAGCTGTTACAATACCACAATCGGGTGAAGAATTCCTGCTCCGCCTTGTTGGTGTTGACAACATAGGTGTTCGTCAGTAATGCCGCTTCCATAATAATAATCTTTATCTTCAATCACATTTATTAAACTCTATTATGACATTTGAAGAATTAATAAAAGATCATTCGGCTGATGTAATTGAAAAATTAATAACCGAAATATTGTCTAAAGACCCTGTTGAAATACATTTTGATTTTTTGGAAGAAGACCAATGGGCAATCATTACTACACATCAATATGCGGAAGATAGAGAGATATCATTGCGCCTGCACCTGAATGATTATTACGATTTGTATTTTGGTTACTATAATGATGAAGATGATTTCATTGAAATTGTACATCCATTAACGGAAGAAGAAAAAAAGATACTTCCCGTAAGACTAAAAAAAATTATGAAAAAAGTTCTGGATGATGAACAAGGTATGCGCATTCCAAATAATTTTCTTTCCAGATAAATTTTTCATTCCTGACCGCTTCTTCAAACCCTGATTTCAAGAACAGAGACTGATAACTGATCATATTAACTCATCATACATAAACATACATCATGAGTAAACTTAGTTTTATTTTTTGCACATGTATTTTTTCAATTTGCCTGCATGCACAAAACAATTCAAAATCAGTTTCAACTAACGCACAGACTTTTGAAAACAATATAAGACCACGCATTGTAATCACTGCAGATCCGGAACTTGACGATAATAATTCGCTTATTCGTTTTCTGCTTTACAGCAGTGACGTAGATGTGGAAGGACTTATTTATGCAAGTAGTGGTTTCCATTGGAAAGGCGATGGAAAGGGAACAAAGTGGTATGTTCCGGGAAGAGAATATGCACGTTTTGGATTAGATACTTGCCCATGTACTTCATGGCGCTGGGCTAAAGACGAACGTTTTATTGATAACGCTGTTGAAGCGTATGCGAAAGTTTATACAAACCTGAAAATGCATAATCCAAATTATCCATCACCGGAGGTATTGAAGTCGAAAATTCGTTTTGGAAATGTTGAATTCGATGGCGATATTTCTAAAGATTCGCCGGGCTCTGATCTGATTAAATCATTGATGCTGGATGATAAACCAGGCAAGCTTTTTATAACAGCATGGGGCGGACAAAGCACGATAGCAAGGGCGCTGAAATCAATACAAGAGCAATACGAATATACAACTGAATGGGAAGCAATAAAAAATAAAGTATCGCGAAAAGTAGTGTTGCTTCCTTCCGGTGATCAGGATGATATGTATGCAAAATATATCAAACCTAACTGGCCCGATATTGAATATCGTCAATTCTTTGGTGGTCCAAATTATGGCTATGGTGCGCAGTTGCGTGCAAAGCCTGAAGATTCTATTTATTTAACTTCATCATGGATGAAAGAAAATATATCAGACCGCGGAGCGTTAGGCGCGTTGTACAGAGTTTGGGGTGATGGCAAACAAATGGTAAAAGGTGACATTATGGATTATTTTGGTTTTTCAGGTTATACCAATGAACAATTAAGAAGCATGGGTTATGCTGTTTGGATGCCGGTTCAGCCAAAAGGTTCGTGGCTTGGTGAAGGTGATGATTTTACATTTATGAATATACCTGGCAACGGATTGCGTGCTTACGAAGATGGTTCTTATGGTGGCTGGGGCGGAAGGCAAATGGATCACCACGAAGTGAATCCTTTTTCGCAATCAACAACTGATACATCACAGCAGACAATGGTTAATACGCTTAGTTCAACTACAGAAAGATTGAACAAGATGGCAAGCACATATCCTGATTTTTTTCCAGCGGCGCAAAATGATTTTGCTGCACGTTTGAAATGGTCTGTAATACCAAAATATTCAGATGCAAATCATGCACCTGTGGTTACGATTGAAGAACCGCTCAACGTGTTAGCATCTCCTGGACAAACAATAAGATTAAACGGAAAAGTTTCGGATCCGGATGGAAATAATGTGTCAATCAAGTGGTGGCAATTTATGGTCGGAACTTATCCAAACAAAATTGGTATTTCAAATGCAAATACCGCCTCGGCTAAAGTAGCAATTCCCAAAGATGCAATTGCAGGGCAAACAATTCACATTATTCTTGAAGTAACAGACAATGGTTCGCCTTCACTTACAAAATACCAAAGAGTTATTATCACTATAAAATAAACAACACCTGATAAGAAAAACGAATGTATATAACACTCCTGTTAGTGATTTGAATTAATATTCGTAAGCAACATTTCGGTTCATTTAAATCTGCTATTGAATTGCCCACGCTAAACCATCAGGTCCCCCGCCGGCTTCAATCTTATGTATAACCTGTAATGTGTTGAGGTCAATAACCGAAATATAATTATCAGGCGTGCAGGCAATGTAAGCACGGGCGCCATCTGGTTGCATCATAATACCGGCTGCACCATTACCAATATTTATTTGCTTAATCAGCTTATGTGTGTGTGCATCATATACCGTAAGATTACCTGAACCAAGACTTGTTATAAAAACCATTTTACCGTCGGGCGTAAACTTTAAACGGTTTGCTCCATGCACATTTGCATCTATAGTTTGCGCAATTTTTTTTGTTGTAAGATTGATAATATAAATTTTACCGTCTTCAGCAGATGCTGTCCATAATTCAGTACTATCTGGCGATACATCAAATCCTTCTGCGCTTTTTG
>JBDTLW010000387.1:0-3528 GCA_039934575.1 Parafilimonas sp.
ATAGCATTTTCTTTTTCATGCTTTGCTTTTATTGAATTAATTATAAAAGATAATAATAATACACTGTTGCAATAGCAAGCACACAGTAATTCACATTAAATTGTACAGGTCATTCCATACAAACAGTTGTAAATAAAAAATTATAAAAAGGTTGTTATACAGCAAACTTATAATGTAGCGAATTATCCAAGTGTTTGAATAAGTGTTTATCTTCTAAGCTTGCATTTAAGGGTACTTGATTCTTAACGATGATTATTTCTAAATATTATTTTCTAAAACTATAATCAAAACTGTTTAACATTCTTTAAATCATTATTTCAAATCAAGTGTTTTGCAGAGGCAATAATCATACCTGTTTTTCAGGTGTTGGAATACCTGGATTGATTTCAATCATATTCACTATTGACCAGCATCACATGCTTTTATAGAACATCATTCTAATTTTAATTTTTAAAATAAAACTATTGTATGAAAACAATAATTACCCCCACAGATTTTTCTTCAGTATCATATAATGCCTGCTTGTATGCTGCGAAAATGGCGGAAGATATTAAAGCGGAGCTTGTTCTTTTCCATGTAATGGAATTTGCTGTTTCAACTACAGAATATTCAGTAAAGGAAGATGTATTTGATGAAGCAGGCATGGAAGAAAAATTAATAGAACTTAAAAATAAATTATGCGCAGAAACACACAACAAAGTAGATATTCAAATAATAAATACATTGGGTTCTGCTGAATATGAAATAATAGAATTGTGCAAAGACAAAAAACCATTTGCCGTAATTATGGGTACGCATAGTGATAGCATTCTTGATCGCTTTTTTATAGGCAGCACTACATTGTACAGCGCGAAACATTTACGCAATCCTGTGTTGGTAATTCCGCCAAACACAAAATATAAATCTGTAAAAGAAATTGCATTAGCATCTGATCTGAAAGATGTTTATGAATTGCCGGTTAATGAAATTGAAATGATCGTAAATCTGTTTAATGCAAAGCTTAAAATATTTTATGCAGGAAAAGATGAAAAAGCTATCAATAAAAACAGTTTGGGAAGTTTGGCAGTTGATCACCGTCTTCAAAATTTAGATCCGGAATTTTATTTTGTACAGAATGAAGATATAATGCAAGGCATAGCATCGCTTGCAGAAAAACATAACGTTGATTTGCTTATTGTCATTTCTAAAAAGCATGGCATTTTTCACAAATCAAAATCAAGAGATTTTATTTTTAATTCAACTGTTCCGCTAATGGTAATTCATGAAAATGATTTGGTGCAGCAATTATAAACTCTTAAAAAAAAGCGGCAAACATCAATATAACATCTTATAAGAAATTTGATGAAGTGTCCTATGATTCAGCGTAAGCGATTAAGTGTTGTTAATGAAAAAAACTAATACATCATGATTACAAAAAGTACAGCAAAAAATATAGTGACATGGCTTGCCGCTTTTTTCAGGCTTTCCATTATCAGGTCATTAACATTTTAAGAAAGTGCAAATGCTTTTCCACAGCGGATTTGCTAAGGTTTAATTAAAACTGTTCTTATTTAGCCTGCTTAAATTTTATAAAGCAATCTATTATTATAAGTTACGTTTTCTCACAATAATCATTATGCATTTTCTATATTCTATATTATTAACGACGGTTTTATTTTCAACAGCAGCATGGCAAACAGATTTTGAAAAGGCAAAAGCAGAAGCTAAAGCAGAAAATAAATTCATACTCTTAAATTTCTCCGGTTCAGATTGGTGTGGACCATGCATTCGTTTGCACAAAGAAATTTTTGACAGTGAAGCTTTTACAAAATATGCTGATGAACATCTCGTGTTAGTGAATGCAGATTTTCCGCGATTGAAAAAAAACATGCTTTCAAAAGAACAGCAGAAACAAAATGATGCACTTGCTGATAAATACAACAGCGATGGCGCTTTTCCGTTTACCATTTTGTTAGATTCCGATGGAAAAATAATAAAGAAATGGAATGGTTTTCCATCTGAAACTGCAGAAGAATTTACCAATGATGTTAAAGCTGCTACAGATGCCAATCACTGAGATAGTTGAAACAAGTCTTTCTCTTTTTAAGCGGGTGCTTAAATTAATGGGCAACCGCTTTGAAATCTCCATTGTTGCTGATGATGAAGAATGGGCGAATGAACGCATTGATGAAGCGATAGAAGAAATCCGCCGCATCGAAAAATTACTCACGACTTTTAGCGATGATAGCCAAACCAATTTAATTAATGCAAATGCCGGCATTCAACCTGTGCCGGTAGATAAAGAAGTAGTTGACCTGGTACATCGCTCAAAAAAAATATCTGAATTAACACAAGGTGCATTTGATATTACTTATGGTTCTGTTGATAAGCGTCTATGGAATTTCGATACAACTATGACAAGTTTACCTGATGCGCAAACAGCAAAACAAATGATAAGGCTTATCAATTATAAAAATGTTATCCTTAATGAAAATACCTGCACTGTTTTCTTAAAAGAAAAAGGAATGCGGATTGGTTTTGGTGGAATAGGAAAAGGATATGCTGCTGAAATGGCGAAGCGTTTATTAAAACAAAAAGGTGTAACAAGCGGTGTTGTAAATGCTGCAGGCGATCTTACTGCATGGGGCAATCAACAAAATGGAAAACCATGGACGATTGGTATTGCAGATCCGAATGCAAAACATAAAGCGTTTTCACATCTAAACATTACCAATGTTTCAGTTGCAACATCAGGTAACTACGAAAAATTTGCAATGATTAATGGCAAAAAATATTCTCATACAATCGATCCAAAAACAGGTTTACCAATTACAGGCATTAAAAGTGTAACTATTATTTGTACGAATGCAGAAATTGCTGATGCAATGGCAACACCTGTTACGATTATGGGTATTAAAACAGGTTTAAATCTTATCAATCAAATGAAAGGTATAGCCTGTATAATTATAGATGATAATGATAAAATGTACACCTCTAAAAACATTCACCTTACATGAAGCAACGAAAATTTTTATCGCTTTGCAGTTTGCTATTTGTAGCGATTGCTATCACGACTATTAATACATCATGCACTTCAGTTAAACCATATCAGAAAAATAAACTGAATGATGCAGAGATGAGTTTATCGGGCAGGAAAGTTGAGAAAACAGAATTAAATTTTCAAACATACAGAGAAGGTGCTTCGGGTGCAAACGGTGGTAAAACAGGTGGCGGCTGTGGATGCAATTAAATTAATCATTGATGAGAAAATTAACACTGGCAGCGATAGGAATGTATTTAGGTATTCTTTCCGCATTTTCGCAAAACAATACATCAGACAGTTCTTATAAACCACGCAAACTGCAATTTGAAGAAGCCAATTTTGTGTCGAGTTATTATCACCAGGATGGAAATAATTCTGCTGTAACCGGTGGCATCGGCTCTGAAAAACTTACTGATTTATCCAACTCGATTGATTTAACAATAAGCGCTTACGACAAGCGTTATCGTAAACACAGTTTTATTTTTGATTTAGGTATTGACTATTAC
>JBDTLW010000388.1:0-3526 GCA_039934575.1 Parafilimonas sp.
ATAATATCATAGCTTGTTTGAATCACGGATACGCACGGATTTATGGATTTCACAGTTTTCATTTTATATTTTTATTGATGATCCGTATTTTATTCCGTGTAATCTTTTGATCATAATAATCCGTGATTCAGACAACAGGCAATTGAATTATAAATATTGTTCCTTCACCTTTCCCGAATTTGTCGGGATTTCCTTCGTCAACTTTTGTCTCCACTTTTATTTCACCGCCATGCGCTTTAATGATATCATAACTTAAACTCAAACCTAATCCGGTTCCTTGTCCTGTTGGTTTTGTTGTAAAGAATGGCTGAAAAATTTTATCAACTATTTTTTGCGGAATACCATTGCCGTTATCTTTTACAACAATCTCAATCTTGTCTTTTATTTTTTTTGTGTGAACCGAAACTGTTGGCTGATAATTTTCATCAGGAGTTTTCTTTTTTTCATTTACTGCATAAAAAGCATTATTAAAAAGATTCAATAAAACTCTTCCAATGTCTTGTGGTATGATATTTATTTTTTCTAATGAAGAATCAAAATCAGCTTTCATTGTTGCATTAAAGTCTTTGTCTTTTGCCTTCAGCCCATGATAGCTTAATCTCAAATATTCCTCACACAAAGCATTAATATCTGTTGGTTGTTTTTGCCCTGAACTTTTTTGCGAATGCTGCAACATTCCTTTTACAATTGCATCTGCACGTTTCCCGTGATGATTGATTTTTTCTTCATTCTCTCTTATATCATTAAGGATATTTTTTACTCCATCAATATTTCCTTTATTAATTTCTTCTCCGGCTTCATCAATCAATTCGGTGTTTACTTCCGAAAAATTATTCACGAAATTCAATGGGTTTTGTATCTCATGAGCAATGCCTGCGGTGAGTTCACCAAGGCTTGCCATTTTTTCGGATTGGATGAGTTGTGCCTGTGCTGCTTTCAGATTCTTCAGTGCATCTTCTAATTTTTTCTTTTGTTCTTCTATTTCTTTATTCAGCTTTGTAAGCTCTTCATTTTTTTGCCTTACAGCATCTGCTTCTTTTTTTGCTTCTTCTGCTTTGTACGATACCTCGATGTTTAGCACTTTTTGACTGACCGTATTTTTATGAAGGTATTTTTCATGCTGTATGTGTAATTCCAGGTGCTTAATCGCTTCATTAAAATTTTCTTCCAGCTTATAATATTGGTATAAATAAAATTCAGTTTTACTTACAAGATCATAAGCTTTTATTTCTTCGCTTATTTTTAGCGCTAATATCAGCAATTCAAAAACCTTATTTTTTCCTTCAACCGATAATTGGTCTGTATGCAGTTCGGCAAGAAATAAAAGAATCTCTGCCTCACCGCGTTTATCCCCGCTTATTTTTCTTATCCCGAGACTTTCATTTGAAAATTTTACCGATGCTGAAATATCATTTTTTTGCTATAAATTTCTGCAAGGTGCAACAGCGAATTTGCCTGCCCTTTTTTATCTCCCGTTTCTTTTGCTATTGCCAAACTTCTGTCGCAGTAATCAACAGCTTCAGTATAATCCTGCAGCTTAAAGCAGGTAAACCCGATGTTATTAAGGCTCCCCGCTTCACCCCATTTATCACCGGATTGTTTACGCATAATAAGCCCTTGTTTATAATATTCTAGCGCCTGTTTATAATCTGCTGTTTCAAAATAAATAGAGCCAATAACATTTAAGTTATAAGCTTCCATTAATGGAAAATTAATTTTACGTGCCAATGAAAGGCTCATGTATAAATACTCAAGCGCTTTATCATAATTGGCAAGATGCCTGTATGTTACGCCAAGCTGGTAAAGATTGGTAACCTCGTTATCTGTAAATGATGTTTGGCGGCTTTGTTCAAGTGCTTTATAAATGTATTCAAGTGAAGCAGCGCTATTGCCGTGGTAACGTTCAATAATTCCTTTATACTCGTTTAATACAGCAAGCCCGCGAATATTTTCTGAAGACTTATATATAGATTCGGCTTCATCAAGCGATATTGTTGCCTTATCAAAAGCAGAAGTTCTTATGTAACCAAAGCTTTCAATAACAAGCGCATCAGCCAATCCTTTTTTATAATTTACCTGGCGGGAAAGCGGGAAAGCTTCCTGGCTGAATTGCATAGCTTTTTCAGAATCGTTGACACGATTGTTCCATGCAATACTGTTTAGGTTATCAATTTTCTGCTCAAGCGAATCTTGTTCCTGCATACACTGAAAATACAGATTACTTCATATAAAATTCCCATTGAATTTTATCGGGGTCTTTAAATGCAACATATAATTTATTTAAAGCCGGATCCATTTTTACACCCGTGTTCTCAACGCCGGCATCTGCAAGCCCATTGGCAAAACGGTGCAACTCGTCTTCTGTTTCGCAGGTAATAGCAATGTGGTCAAGCCCAACTTCAAAAGGACTAAAAGAATTATATTCTGCATCTCTTGGATTTGCTTTTTTAAAAGCGAGAAAAATACCGGCAGCAACAAAAATGATAAGTTCGGGTGTATCTATCGCTAATGGAAACCCAAGGATATTTTGATAAAAATTCTTTGTAACATCAAAATCCATTGAGCGAAGGCAGATGTGGTGAATACCCGGAGTGGCAGGATTAACAGGCATAAATTTTAATTTTAAAGGTGTAAAAAAATATTAGCTTTTTAAAGGTAATCTAATAATGAATTCAGAACCATTCATCTTCTTTACTTTCAACCTTATTGTTCCGTTATGATCTTTAATTGTCTGAACTCCCGCATTGGCGGGACAAGCTATGATTTTTAGGATTAACTCCTGCCCGACTGAGCCGTTCAGGCGGGGATTTACAGGATTTTTTGTTTTATTATGCAATAGGTAATTGAATTATAAATGTTGTTCCTTCATCTTTCCCGAAATTATCGGGATTTCCTTCCCCGGATAAGCCGGGATCTGCGACGTCAACTTTCCCTGCCCGTCCGGCAGGAGGGGTTTCCACTTTTATTTCACCGCCATGTGTTTTGATAATATCATAACTTAAACTCAATCCTAATCCTGTGCCTTGTCCGGTCGGTTTTGTAGTGAAGAATGGTTGAAAAATTTTATCAACTATGTTTTGCGGAATACCGTTGCCATTATCTTTTACAACTATCTCAATCTTGTCTTTTATTTTTATTGTTTGAATTGATACAAGCGGTTTGTAGTTAGCAGGGAGCAAGGAAGGGTTAGCGGTGAGCTTTTCATTTACAGCATAAAATGCGTTGTTGATTAAGTTTAAAATCACTCTTCCAATGTCCTGTGACACGATATTTATCTTACCGATGCTTTCATCAAAATCAGTTTTAAAATCTGCATTGAAGCTTTTGTCTTTTGCACGCAAACCATGATAGCTTAATCGTAAATATTCATCACACAAAGCATTAATATCTGTTGGTTCTTTTTTACCTGTACTTGTGCGTGAATGTTGCAGCATACCTTTTACTATATCACCTGCACGTTTGCCATGGTGGTTTATTTTTTCTAAATTTTGTTTTATATCATTCAATATTTCGCTTTCCTGCTCTT
>JBDTLW010000389.1:0-3518 GCA_039934575.1 Parafilimonas sp.
ATACGGATATTGAAACGATAATTCAGTTTAGTGAAGTGAAGATGAGTTTGTGATTTGACTCTTAAATATACATACATGAATGATAAAATAAGAATTCTAAATACGGAGATTCTTTCTGATAACTGGTATGTACTGAAAAAAGTTACATACGAAATCTTTAATAGCGGAGCGTGGAGAAAGCAAACACGTGAAGCTTATGATCGCGGTAATGGTGCAACAATTTTACTGTACAATAAAGAAGCACAAACTGTAATTCTCACAAAACAATTCAGATTACCTTCTTTTATAAACGGAAATCAGTCGGGCATGTTAATTGAAGCCTGCGCCGGTTTACTGGATGAAGACAATGCTGAAGATTGCATAAAACGGGAAACTGAAGAAGAGACAGGTTATAAAATAAAAGATATACGCAAGATATTTGAAGCATATATGTCGCCGGGTTCTGTTACAGAGATACTTTATTTTTTTGTTGCTGAATATGCTGAATCTATGAAAGTGCATGAAGGCGGTGGTATTGAAGATGAGCAGGAACATATTGAAGTATTGGAAATTAAACTTGATGATGCGATGCAGATGATAAGCAATAGAGAAATAAAAGATGGCAAAACGATTATGCTGCTGCAGTATGCAAAACTAACTAACCTTGTTTGATGCTTATAATATAAGCTGCAATTCCTTTGCACCTTTATACCATAAGTAAAAATGTTGGAAAATAAAGGCTGGTATAAATGAATTAATTTTTTATACAACTACCTTTTTACACAGGCAAATTCGTCATTTATTTTATCTAATTGATGCCAAACAGGTTCGGTAAAAGGCAACGCAGAAACCTCATACAATAAAATAGCATTACCTGTGTCTGCACAATTTTTTAAGTGAATTTTTATATGCAGTGTATTTGGTTTTTTTGTTACCTGTGCATCAAAAATATTTACCTCTGCGGTGTAGGTTGCCATATCATTGTTACCGGTTTTTATTTTTTGCACTTTGGCTTTTGCAGCAGTGTATTGAGACATATCTAATTTGTCTGCAACTGCTCTGCGATGTGTAAGCCCGCTGAAATATGTTTCAAGGTTTTGCTGAATTCTTTTTTCATCAAAATTATATGTATCATCAAGCCACCACAATAAAGTATAAGCCCATCGTTCATTACTTGTTGAATCTCCCCAACCCGGTGCAAAACGTAAGTCTTCAAACCCTTTATAAGGCAAAGCAGGTGCAAAATCCATTGGAAATAAAATTATTTCCGGCGACCAGTTTTCAGGCGCAGAATATGTGTAGGTATTTGCCAGATGATCCGGATAAAAATTGAGCATTGCTTTTATCCACTGAATGCATTCCACTTCATCCACAATTGACCATGAATGCGGATGCCTGAAACCGTTGCTTCTTACTCCGGGTGTTTTTGATGTTACAAATTCTGCATGTTTATTACCCATTATTACAAGACGTGTAACCAATTCAGAGGCATCAAGCATATTGGTTTCGTAAATACTTTTCATGCGATTTTGTATATACCAGTTTACATCCACATCATGATATGTTCTGTAAGCAACATCTTTTAAAAATCTTTCATTGCCGGGCATTGAATCACCTGTAAAAAAAGGTGATGCCTGTTTATATTTTTCTATTGATGATTCCGGTTTCCCGAAAGCATTATTATAGGTATCAATGATCATTTGATCTTCGCCAAGCCACCATCCGTTTGTTCCTTTTTTCAGATCATGTTGTGATGATGTGTATAAACCAAAAATATCAACAGGAGAATCAACACTAAAAACTGCTTTGGGAGAAATCGGAAATGCATCCGGTCTTTCTTTGCATAATTCTGCATAACGCAGCATGATAGTTCCGCCGGCAGAATGACCTCCTAATGCAAACTGATCTTTTCTTATTTTATATGTTTTAATAACATCGGTAAGAATATTATTGATCAATTGAATTATGGAGGAATCTGCATATAACCTGTTGCCTGTTGGAATACAAACCGTAAGTATATCATTTGCGCATGCAATGTTGTGCAATTTTGTTTCAGTTAAAAAATTACTTGCATTACCGCTATAACCATCCATCAATACAAGCACACCCTGCACACGATTTGATAAGGGTTTGATTACAGAATAATAACCATACGTGCTGTCTGATTTGTCAAACCAAACCTTCTCAAAATTTTGTGCCCGTGCAGTAAAATAATTTGTGGTAATTAATAATAAAACCGGGAGCAATTTGGTAAGCATGTTCGCACATTTAATAATTAGCAAATGAAAATAATCAATACAGAAATGTGCAAAGGAATAAATGCTGTTATTGTTGTGTTAGAAACTATAATACATTTATTCTTACGCTGTCTTTGCTGGTATTATGAGAGTGACGGAAAATGTTTTCTGTAATATTTTTCCCCCGTAAAGTTTCTTCGCGTTCCCTTTGTTTGCGATGAAAAGATCCCGCATTTGCGCATTGTCGTCAAGCTAAACTGGCACAAGAATTTACTGAAGCGCCTCGTGCCTGACCGCATCAATCTTCAACGCTTGAAGTGGCTCAATTTATTTGTTTCTACCTACGATTTGTTGCGATGGAACAAGCTGCAAAATTCAAGCTGGTTGCGGATTTGATCGCTTTCAATTTAAATTAGCTTGAGACGTATGCGCATATTCGGGCCGGATTTTTATATACATGATTTCGTTAGATCAACGTCCGTTAATTCGTATTGAAGCTGCATAAAATGATGGGCATTTATTCTCCGATTGCCGTCCCGCCAAATGCGGGATCTCTGCCTGCGTTTAATGTTCTTGAGAAAAGTCGAGTAGGCAAGGGCATTTCAGCCCAAGCCTCTCACAGAACCGTGCTTGAAAGTCTCCTCTCACACGGCTCTTCTCATTCAGCAGTTGAAGAATCATCTGCTCTATTGTACTAAACTTAATCGTCCCATCTTTCAATGGTTGTTGTTCTTAGTACAAATCAATGAGCTGAACCCTTCGCTCCATTGCCATTACAGAAACTTCAACACTACTATGGTTCAGTCCGACGCTTTCTGCTGCTTCTCTCGTCTGTGACAAGATTGAGTTGCAATTTGACCTGTAAAACTTTTGTTGAACAGTCTGCCGCATGTGTGGCATTCCTGCAAAGCTTTTAGCACATCAACAGGTAAGCCTCTCACGTTTCGTATAAAAGCCTGTGTAAAGCTCCTGTCCCGCACGTGCGGGATTGGTCTGTAACCAGTAAACAGTTGTCCGTTACAGTGAAGTCCTGTCAGCGCAAAGAAGCCAACAGTTTTACCAACAAGTTTTCTCTTTCGACATGTCATCAACGGTTCATTTACATTCAGCTTCTTTACACTTACCTGATACCGTCTTACGATACCTTTTGCCTGAACGTTCAGCACCATGCCTTTTGAACACAGCACCTTCAGGTGGTTTGCATACCTCAACTGCATGACGTATGCGGCAGACCTGCTGCCATCTCTTATACAACATTGAAAAGAACTATCCCATCCTTTTCATTCGTGACACACCATTGCG
>JBDTLW010000390.1:0-3517 GCA_039934575.1 Parafilimonas sp.
ACAAAAACCACATTACTTATATTGGCTTCCATACCAAATTTAGGATCAATACTAATAGGGTTTGAACTGATGACCGTATTTCTCTTACCATCAAACGTTATATCAAAATCTGCTTCTGCAAGCAAATGCAGTTTTTCTGCAAGCCTGAAATTATAACCAACTGCAGGCACTAATCTTGGTGAAGTAAGCTCGGTAGATTTTATAGGAATATCATTGTCCGTTAAATATAAAACCTGCTTTTCTGCATCAGTAAAAGAAAAAGACCAGGCATTAAAAGTTGTGGTTATATCACGCGCTGCAATACCCAAACGTAAAGTTGAAGTGCGGTATAAAAATCCTGCATCAAAACCAAAACCCCAGG
This sequence comes from Parafilimonas sp., assembly GCA_039934575.1. Classification (GTDB taxonomy): domain Bacteria; phylum Bacteroidota; class Bacteroidia; order Chitinophagales; family Chitinophagaceae; genus Parafilimonas. The sequence goes on from JBDTLW010000390.1 coordinate 362, forward strand.
CTGTTGCAAAATGACCAACATTGCGGTAAATAATTTTTGTGTTTGCGCCCCAGCTTATTTGCGCTTCATCATTATCTTTTAATACCTGCGCATACGAAATTAAAAACGCATAATCAGCAGAAGAAAAACTTTGAATGTTATTGTAATTAAGCGAGCCATCCGGTTCAACTAAGAATAATGTATTTGGAATATCATCTACACCAAACCGCAGCAAAGAAAAACCGAGTGTACGGTAACTGCCTGCCACCGGAATAGCAGCAGAGATATAATCATATTTACCAATGCCTGCAAAATATTCTGCGTGCATAAAAGAAATATTCGGGTTATCAATCACATTCACCAAACCCGCAGGATTCCAATAACCTGCATTACCATCTTCAGCGCTGGCAACCTGTGCGCCCCCCATTGCAAGCCCGCGCGCACCGGCACCAATATTTAAAAATTCATTTGAGTATTTGCGAAATTGTGCAGAACAGCAAACCGCGTAACAGGTAAACAACATCACCATTAACAATCGTCCACAGGTTTTTATCACGCTATAGTAGTCTTTACGGGCGGTCAAGATACAATTTAGTTTTCTATTAGATAATACGAACAACTTACGGTATTTATTTTAGCCCGGTTGCTGTTTGTGGGTTGCTGTGGGTATTTATTTAGAATTGGGCATTGGAACTGCAATCATTTTTTAGCTAACATTTAAGTCTCACTGCGTTTTTGTTCTCTCAGTTTATATAATTCATCTGTTGATATAAAATTTGTAAACCCTTTTGGTTTTAATCCTTTTATTAATTTTCTGTCTCCAGACCAAATCTTGCAATGAAACTGTTTTGAATAAGCAATGTAATGGGTATCTTTTGGATCAACATCTGCAACAAGAACATCGGCGGCAATCCAATGTGAAATTCTTATTTGCTCCTCTGAAATAAAAATAATGTCTTTATAAAGTTGAAATTCCGCTTCCTGAACCTGCTCAATTGTTAAGCCTGATGCTTTAATAATTTTTGGATAATGATTACGTATCTCAGTTCTTAGAAAATCCGGAGCAATAAATGTGAAATATTGATTTGAATTAATAAGCAGATCACCAATCTTTCCATTTGTGTTTAAGATACCGCTAAATATCATATTGGCATCAACAATAAACCTCACCTGATAAAACGTTTGCGGTTTTTGCTCCACCATAAATCATTTACTTCATCTGCTAATTTATCAGCTTCAGATTGCTTTGCTTTGCTTTTGGAAGTCGCTTCAAGATATTTTACATAATCAATTAATCGCTGGAGCCCAAAGCTGTCAACAGAAGAAGATAGGGTAATTACAATTTGGTCTTTATTTGTGCGCTCAACTAACATAGTTAAAAATCTTTCATCAAATTTAATGAAAACTTTTGTTAGATAAAGTATGAGATGACTTAAAAGGCAATCTCAATCCTTAGACAAAATCTTTGCATCTGTAATAGTTAGACTGCTTAATACAGTTAAGGTGATTAATAAAATCAGGTAACTAAGTATCAATCCTTGCATATTTGGCGTGGCTTTCTATAAAGCTGCGTCGTGGCGCTACTTCATCACCCATCAACATGCTGAATACTTCATCTGCACTGGCAAGACTTTCAATAGTAACTTTTTTCAGCGTTCTTTTTGATGGGTCCATTGTGGTTTCCCATAACTGTTCTGCATTCATTTCGCCAAGACCTTTGTAGCGCTGCACATGTACACTGTCTTCTTTTCCATTGCTTAGTTTTTCAACAAGAAATTTTCGCTGCTCTTCATCAAAAGCATATTCCTGTTCTTTACCTTTTTTTACAAGATACAAAGGTGGCTGAGCAATGTAAACGTAACCCTGCTCAACCAATTCTTTCATATACCGGAAAATGAAAGTGAGTATCAGCGTGGCTATATGTGAACCATCCACATCAGCATCGGTCATTATAATAAGCTTGTGATAACGAAGCTTGACCATATTAAGCGCTTTCGGGTCTTCAGCGGTGCCGATAGTTACGCCCATGGCAGCAAAAATATTTCTTATTTCTTCGTTCTCATATATCTTATGCTCCATTGCTTTTTCCACGTTGAGTATTTTTCCACGCAAAGGCAAGATTGCCTGGAAGGTTCTGTCGCGTCCCTGCTTTGCTGTACCACCGGCACTATCTCCTTCAACAAGATACAATTCGCATTTTTCAGGATTGCGTTCACTGCAATCTGCCAGTTTACCGGGTAAGCCGCTTCCGCTTAAAACACTTTTACGTTGTACTAATTCACGTGCTTTACGCGCAGCTACACGCGCCTGTGCAGCCAGAACTACTTTGTTTACAATATTTTTTGCTTCTCTCGGATTTTCTTCAAGATAGGCTTCTAATGCACGTGCAACTGTTGTTTGCACAATACCGCTTACTTCACTATTGCCGAGCTTTGTTTTTGTTTGACCTTCAAATTGTGGCTCCGGAACTTTTACCGAAATAACAGCGCTTAAGCCTTCGCGAAAATCATCGCTCTCTACTTCTACCTTAGCTTTCTCAAACAATGAATGCTTATCGCCATAACTTTTAAATACTCTTGTAATAGCAGTACGAAAACCGGCGACATGGGTGCCACCTTCAATAGTGTTGATATTATTTACGTAAGAAAAAATATGCTCTTTAAAATCATCATTATAGGTAAGTGCCACTTCAACAGCAACATTTGTGCTTTCATCAAGCGCATCTACAGATAATGTTTTAGGCAGGAGAGATGTGCGTTTTGCAGTTCTATCGAGCAACTCTACAAACTCAACTATACCGCCTTCGCTGTAAAATACTTTCGTATAATATTCCCCTGCATCATCCTTTTCACGCAGATCGGTTATAACGATACGAATACGTTTATTGAGATAACTTAATTCTCTTAAACGAGCTTCTAAAATATCCCTGTTATAATTTGTTACCTGGAAGATATTATGATCTGGCCAGAAATGAATTTTAGTGCCTGTAAGCTCAGAAACACCAATTTCTCTTACAGGATATTGCGGAATACCTATATGATATTCCTGCTCAAAAATTTTCCCGTCACGCTCTACCGTTACAAGCATCTTTGAGCTTAATGCATTTACGCAACTTACACCAACGCCATGCAAACCACCGGAAACCTTGTATGTGTTCTTATCAAATTTACCGCCGGC
>JBDTLW010000391.1:0-3517 GCA_039934575.1 Parafilimonas sp.
CCATCTTTTGTGCCATCAGAAAAACCCAGCATAATTGTTTGCGTATTGTTTCTGAATTTTAAATGCTGTTTGTAAGTTTTATTTGCATAGAGTTTTTTCATGATGGAAGACGCATGTGTAAGATCATCTATCGTTTCAAACAACGGCACAATATCAACGGCAAGATGTTCTTTTTTCCAGCCGCCCAATAAAAATAAAGCATACACTTCCATCACATGTAAAGCGCTTTCGCAATGGCTTATTACATAGCGGTGGCAAGCTTTTTTTCCATTCCGGTGCTGAATTGTTTTAATGGCTTCAACTGATCTCAGCGTATCAGCAAAAAGCGCGTTATCATCAAACGAAATTTCTGTTTTGTGTAATTGCAATAAGGCATCAATCTTTTTATCTTCATTAATACTGTTATAGTTTTCCGGTAAAATTTTTTGAGGTATAAGTGATTCAAAAAACTTTGTGTGTATAGCACTGTCCTGTCTTATATCAAGCGAAGCGAAGTACAAACCAAAAATTTCTGACTTGAATAGAAGCTTATATACATCTTCAATAAAAAGATTATTATTCGATTGCAGAACAACAATGATCTGTTCAAGAATACCTTTAATTTCCTGCTGGGTTATATGCTCTTTTGCATTGTTGTATAAATTATCATACAACCGCTTTTCAAGCTGTGTTATTAATTCCTGCGCTCCTTTAAAAGTAAGTCTGCGTTTAAGCCATCTTGCATTTTTATGATAAGAACGCAGAATGCCGAATCGTAATGTTTCTGCAACTTTCAGCGTAATTTCTGTTGTTACAAAAGGATTACCATCCCTGTCTGCACCCGGCCAAAAACCCATTTGTATCAAAGGATGTTTTATGCGGTTGGATTCCTGAAATTCATTTTTTAAAATTGACATTATGTTACCCGCCGCATTATAAAAAACATTTTCCAAAAACCATAAAAGGCTCACGGCTTCATCATACGGTGTTGGCTTTTGCTTTTTAAGAAAAGGTGTTCTGCCAAGTTGCTGCAGGTAAATATTTACAAGTTCAGTATCGTCTTTTTCCAAAGCTTCTGACAGATCATTTATGATACCTAAAACCTCACCTGTATAAAATTGTGTGGGATGCGCCGTTAATACAAGGCGCACAGAAAAATCATTCAGCTTTTTCACAAACTCATTTTCTTTTTGCATTTGTGAAATCTGTGAGCATAATTGTTTTAATGTACCGGGGCCATTTACATCATTAACCTGTGTAAAAGCGGCATCTTCCAATGCATCAAATAATACAACCTGCCGCTCTGCATATTGTACAAAACGGAATAAAAGATCAATCCATTCTTCTTCTTTTTCGTAAGCCGTATTTTGCTGTAAAAACTTAACAATTATTTCAGCAGGACTTTCACCTTTACCGAAACCCTCTTCGCAGTGTATTAAAAATAAAGAAAGCAACACGCCTGTTTTTTCAATACTATGAAATGGCAGCGATGTAAACAGGCTGTTATATAACTGAAATTTTAGTGCAACATGATTTTTAAATTCCTGCAATGCTGCAGAAGATAACTTGCTCATAATTGCGATAAAAATAATAAATATTCTACAGCCATTTAAGGATGCTATAAAATATTAAGCTGATTGCGCAAACCAGCCTTGGCAATTATAAACATCTTGCTGTAATCTGGAATGCGGATTCGCTTTTCCAGCACTGATTTTGGTTGAAGTCTTTTTATCTTTTTGAACAAAGAATAATAATATTTATAAGCTACATATACACCAAACCGCGCTCTTGCAGGCAATTGCAAAACACCCTGGTAAGCATCATCAAAATCTTTTTGAATATCTGTTTCTATACTTTGTTTTTCTTCCGGTGTAAAATTTCTGAAATTACAATTTGGGAAATACATACGGTCAAGCTGTTCATTATCCGCTTTTATATCACGCAAAAAATTTACTTTCTGAAAAGCTGCGCCAAGGCTTCGCGCATGATCTTTTAAAGTATTATACATCTCTTTATCGCCTTTGCAAAAAATATATAAACACATAAGTCCAACCACTTCTGCACTGCCATAAATATATTCTTTGTATAAGTCTTCATCATAATAATTTTTGTGAAGATCATATTGCATACTGCGAAAAAATGCATCAATAAGTAAAGGGTCAATTTTATATTTATTCACCGTTATCTGAAAGCTGTGCAAAATAGGATTCAGGCTTATTTTTTCTTCTATTGCTTTATACGTTTCTGTTTGAAATGAAATAAGCAATTGCTCTTTATTATAATCATGAAATGTGTCAACAATTTCATCAGCAAAACGCACAAGTCCATAGATGTTGTGTATATCTGCACGGATATCTTTGTGCAATAATTTTATGGCAGATGCAAAGGATGTGCTGTAAATCTCCGTTGTTATTTTACTGCACTGCTGGCTTGTTTTATGAAAGCGGTCAATCATAACTATTTTATTAAACAAAAGTTTAAAAAGAACAAATTTTTTCCCATTATCGTTACATAACATAAAAAACCTAATGATGTTTAGCCAAACAACTTAATTATATATTTAGCAACAACTTCACCGCTTATTAAAGCCGGCGGCACACCAGGTCCCGGTACTGTTAATTGCCCTGTGTAAAAAAGGTTTTTTATTTTTTTATTTCTAATAGAAGGTTTCAAAATTGCTGTTTGCATAAGTGTGTTTGCCAAACCGTAGGCATTTCCTTTATATGCATTATAATCATGCACAAAATTGCTGCCCGCAAAAGATTTTTTTACCACAATATTTTCTCTAATCTGCTGATTGATTCTCTTTTCAAAGCGGGAAATAATTTTGTTGAAATAATGCTCTCTTAATTCCTCTGTATCGCCTTCAAGTCCGGCTGCAACCGGTATAAGAAAGAAAAGATTTTCACAGCCGGGCGGGGCTGCTTCATCATCTGTAGTTGAAGTTGCACTTACATAAAACATCGGCTCAGCAGGCCATTGTTTTGTATCATAAATTTCTTTTGCATGATGTTCAAAAGAAACATCAAAAAATAAAGAATGATGGCTAATATTTTCAAGCTTTTTATTCAAGCCCACATAGAACAAAATACAGGAAGGCGCCATTGTTTTTTTATCCCAGTATTCTTCAGAATAATTTCTGTATTCAGCAGACAACAAATTATTTTCTATGTAATGATAATCTGCATTGCCGATAACAACATCAGCACTATATTCGGATGCAGTTTTATCTGCATTTTCTGCAATAACTTTTTTGGCGAGATTATTTTCAATTTCAATTTTTGTAATATTTTGATTGAAATAAAATTTTACGCCAAGTTCAACCGCAAGCTTATACATACCATCTGCAATACTATACATTCCGCCTTTTGGAAACCAGGTTCCTCCTTTTATATCTGCATAATTCATGAGGCTGTATAAAGCCGGAATATTTTCCGGTAAAGCGCCAAGAAATAAAACAGGAAACTCAAGCAGTTGCTGTATATGCGGGTGTTTGAAATACTTTTTTACATGTTTTTTAATTGAAGTAAAAACGTCA
>JBDTLW010000392.1:0-3513 GCA_039934575.1 Parafilimonas sp.
TTGCACGCATACGGTTTGGCGGGCCATAATTGCTGAGAAACCATAATAATAAACTTATAAAAAGTATTACCCTTCCTGCCTCCGAAACAAATATTTTCGCTTTCTCAATCATAGTGATGCCTACATTTTTCCAGCGCGGCGCGCGATAAACAGGCAACTCTAATATGAAGTAACTTTTCTCTTTTATTTTAATGATAAACTTAAAAATGTAGCTTACAATTAATGCCATCACAGTTCCTAATAGATATAAACCCATCATCACCAAACCCTGCAGGCTTAAAAACCCGAAGTAAAATTTACCCGGAATTACAAGCGCAATTAATATAGTATAAACAGGTAAACGCGCACTGCAACTCATCAATGGCGTAACAAGAATAGTAAGTAATCTTTCTTTTTTATTCTCAATATTTCTTGTTGACATTATTGCCGGTACTGCACAGGCAAAACCGCTGATCATAGGCATTACGCTTTTGCCATTCAAGCCTACTTTACGCATAAGTTTATCACTTAAAAAACTTATACGCGCCATGTAGCCTGTGTCTTCAAGCAATGTTATTAATCCAAATAATATCATGATCTGCGGCACAAAAACAAAAATGCCATTTAAGCCTGCTATCAAACCATTTACAATAAGATCACTCCACCATGCAGCCGGTAAAACTGTATTTAACCAACCGGTTAACTGTGAAAAGCCCCAGTCAATTGCATTCATAGGATATTGTGCAAACCAGAATATGCTTTGAAATAAAAAAAATAAAACAACGATCAATATTGCATAGCCCCAAACACGATGTAATAAAATATTATCAAGATATTCTGTAAATAATTTTTTCTGCAGCGGATCAGGCTCTGAAACATTTTGCTGCATTACATGTTTTATGCGTTTGTATCGCTGCACAATTTCTTCCGCCTGCGTTTTGGAAGGATTGAATTTGTTATCAATTTCCGCCTGTTCAATTACATCATTTACCGTTTGAGGCAAGCCAAAATTTTCATGGTTAATAAGATAGTGAATGCCTTCATAGTCGCTAATACCGGGTAAAATATTTTTTACGGTATCAATGGCATTGGCAGCCAGATCACGATTATTTATAAAATCTCTTTTCTGTGCTGACTGATGTTGCTTAGCTGTTTGCGCCAATGTTTTTTTCAACTCTGCAATGCCTTTGTTTTTTCTTGGATTAACCGAAACAACCGGCACACCTAATTCAGTGGAAAGACCGGCAACATCTATTTCAATTCCTTTTTTACGGGCAAGATCCATCATGGTAAGTGCAATTACCACAGGGTATTTAAGATCAATAACCTGGCTGCAGAAAAGAAGATTACGTTTAAGATTACTTGCATCTGCAATTAATAAAACAACTTCCGCATGTATCTGTTTATCTGCATGCATCAATACTTTATATGCAACCCATTCATCATCACGGCGCGGATATAAACTGTATGTGCCAGGCAGATCAATTAAGATTGAAGTAATATCATTATCCAAAACAGAAGTGCCCGTTTTCTTATCTACGGTAACTCCGGGAAAATTCCCTACTTTTTGATTAAGACCCGTTAATGCATTAAATAAAGAAGATTTGCCGCTGTTAGGGTTGCCTACCAATGCTATGTTTACCTTGTTGCGTGCCAGTATAATGAATTTAGCCTGCGAAATTAATATTCATAATTAGAAAATAATTACGATATAAGAAGTTTCGATATATCATTATCTTTTTAACAACCTTGTATTTCATTTTAGCATAAATACGTTTATAAAAATTCTCTCTCTTACATTTGTGCACTAAGAAAAAAACTATGCAGAAACTGTGTTTCATCATACTGTTATTGCCTTTTGTATTGAACGCGAATGCTCAATCAAAAAAAGCTAAGGCAAAAGCCGATAAAATTATTACAGCAAATATCCAAACACATATCGGTTATCTCGCAAGTGATAAACTGGAAGGCAGAAGAGCCGGCACGCCTGGTGAATTGCTTGCCATGCAATATATAGAAACTGTGTTCGAAAAATATAAACTTTCACCAAAAGGAGACAGTGGCTTTATTCAGCAATTCGAAATAAGCGAAGGAAAATCATTCAAATCGCCTGATAATTTTTTTACGGTAAATGATAAAAAACTTGAACCTGCAACTGATTATTATCCTTTGGCTTTTTCTGCAAATCTTGCCGTGAAAGGAAGTGTTTCGCCAATGCTGCGCGAAGCAAACCAGATATGGTTTTGGAATGTGGCAGATATATTAGACGATAATAAAAATAACCCGCATTTTGATATGTTGAATGCAGTAAAAGAAGAAGCGGAAAATGATGCTAAGAAAGGAGCGAAGGCATTAATTGTTTATAACAGTTCATCTGCTGCAGATAATATTTTGTTTGATAAGAAAGATACAAGCGAAATGGTTAGCATTCCTGTTATTTATTTAACGCAGGATGGTGTTCAGAAATATTTTTCAGACCCTACAAATATTTATGATCTTGATATAAATGTTCACCTGGCAACAGATAATCGCAAAGCGCATAACGTAATTGGTTATTTGAATTTTAATGCGCCAACCACAGTTGTTATTGGTGCGCATTATGATCATTTAGGTTATGGAGAAGATGGCAATAGTTTAGATGGCGAAGGGCAAATTCATAATGGGGCTGATGATAATGCCAGCGGCACTGCAGCATTAATGGAACTTGCAAGATTATTATACAGCACAAAAGCGCATAACAATAATTATTTGTTCATTGCTTTTTCAGGTGAAGAATTAGGATTGCTTGGCTCTAAGTATTGGCTGCAGTATCCAACCGTGAATGTGAATATGAATTACATGATAAATATGGATATGATCGGCAGGTATGATTCTGCACGCAAATTAGAAATTGGCGGTTATGGCACTTCACCAACATGGAGCGAGGTTTTTCAAAAAACAACAGACCCGAATCTTGTAGTTAAATTCGACAGCAGCGGCAGCGGACCAAGTGATCATTCTGCATTTTATCGTGATAGCGTTCCGGTGCTTTTCTTTTTTACGAACTCAGAGCCTGATTATCACAAAGCAACAGATGATGCAGATAAAATAAATTATAAAGATGAAACAGAGATCATTGATTATATCGTGCGCATCATAAATGCAACAAACGATAAAGGCAAGCTCTCATTTCTTGAAACAAGAGATCAGGAAATGCGCAGTGTGAGTTTGCCCGTTACTTTAGGCGTGATGCCGGATTATGGTTATACCGGCACAGGTTTGCGTATTGATGGTGTGAGTAAAGGAAAAACTGCGGAAAAAGCAGGTTTAAAAGCCGGGGATGTTTTGTTGCAATTAGGTGATTTTAAATTTGTAGATATACAAACATACATGCAGGCTTTGCAGCATTTTAAAAAAGGGGAGAAAACTGTATTGCGCATTTCAAGAGATGGAAATGAGATGAGCTTTGATATACAGTTTTAATTCTTGTAATTATATTCAGAGATTAGCAGCAGATTTCTTACTGCTAAAATTCATTAAACATTTATTGTATTG
>JBDTLW010000393.1:0-3512 GCA_039934575.1 Parafilimonas sp.
CAATAAGATCAGTTTGCATATTTATTATATGAACTAAAAATCTTTTATCTGTTATACGGATATTCATTGATCCAGTGAAAACCCCGGCTTAATAGTTGAAGTTTTTTCAAGTCCTGTTTCTGCATTACAATATACACTGAATCATCTTTTAATTTTCCATGTAAAATTAAATGTGCAGAATCCTGCCATGCATAAGTGAGCGTTGATTTATGTGCAGTATCACTATAACTATATATTACAATAGTTTTTTTTGCGGTATCAGGTGTAAAGCTGTAGCCTTTAGTACTGTCATTCATCGTTTTAATGGTAGCATATCCGGCAAAAGAAATATTTATTGATTTCCATTGTGCAGTATCGGTAGCAAGTTTGGGTAAAGTATCGTTGTTCTTTACAAAATTTTCAACGTTATAAATTCCAAACAGCGGCGTTCTTTGTGTGGCATCATCACCATAACTTTTATAGCCGGTCCACACCTGACTTATAGTTAAATATACAACCGAAGCAATCAATAAAATCTTTACACTAATCCAGGTAATCTTCATCCAGCGCTTTGGAAATTTAGGTTGAATATTTACAGCAGGCACGGCTTTATTGCGAAAGAAAAAATTGATCAGTCGCTTCATATCAGGAGCAGCAATAAAAACCGCCATCAACAATAAAATACTTGAATAAATTTTTACCGGAACATCAAAACAAAAATTCATTGCAACGATATTGCTCAAAACTGTCATGCTCATTAAAGCACCAAACGTTGTTGTTTTTCTGAACAACAATAGAAATCCTGCTATTGCTTCTGCCAACCCGGTGAACATATTAAACGCAGTGGAATAACCCATGAAATTCCATAGCAAACCCATAGGAGATGATTCGCCATAGGTTTCATTTAAATTATAAAAAGGAAAAGGGAATTGTGTTTTGATGATTTTGTAAATGCCATAACTCATCATGGTAAATGCAAGGTAATAGCGTACATACACCATTACCCAATACAAAAGCGCATCGTAGTTTTTTCTTTTACGATCTGCAACAGACCAAATGATTGCTGCAATAATAGCGAGCAACACCATTAAAAAAAGCTGCACATAATTATAAGTAGTATCACCGCTGCCGTTTGGCTTAATGGTGACAGGATAACTTACATGCAAAATATATTTACCTGCCCATGGAACCAATGCATCCCAAAAACCATTCAGCCAGGTACTTATGGCATCAGTAAAAGGCAGATAGCCAATTGGAAAAGGAAAAATGAAAATAAAAAAATACGCTGCAGAAAAACGAAAGAATAATTTTTGTGTAAATGTCCAGTTGTTTATAGCAGTCAGTTCGGTTTGCATACAATAGTTTATATAAATATAGAAAGAATCTAAACTACAGCAAAGCATGTTTCAGTTATCGTTTTTGCTTACGCACAAACAGTATATGATAGAAATGAAATAAGAATATGTATTAATTGATTCAATGAAATTTTTGCAACGTTGCGGTAATGACAACGTGTGTGAATAATAAATAACAGTATTAGGTATATTTATAAGCAGTAAATAAAAATTAAAATATTATTCTGCTTTACAATGCGGTTTATGATATATGGGAAAACGCACAGAGTTAGCTATAAAACAATATTCATTTGCTTTGCTATGCAAGCTATTTGCTTTGTCAATCATTGAAGTATCTCTTACTGTAACTACAGGATATAAAGTTATCTCTTTAAATAAACCCCCGGTTTCTGTTTCTTGCATTACTCCTTCTGCGTTATCCGAATAAGCAGTTACTATTACTCCGGCATCGGAACAAAGATGCAAATACCAAAGCATGTGGCAGGCAGCAATAGAAGCAACAAGCAATTCTTCAGGATTATATTTCGTTTTATCTCCGCGAAATGAAATATCAGAACTGCCCTGAATATTTTCTTTATTTTCTGCGTGAATTATATGACTTCGCTCATAAGCCGTATAACTGCTTGTACCGGTTCCGTTGTTTCCTGCCCATTTTACAGTCAGGTTATATTGGTGGTCTTTATTCATGCAAAAGGTTGTTGAATTGTTATTGAGTGTATTAAAAAAAGAGCTCCCCGTTTTGGCAGCTCTTCATAAATATTGTTAATAAGAAGTGTAAAAATATTGCCTGCATTTTACCGGGCAAAAAATTTCACATATATCACGAAATAGTAACTGCACGTAATTCCTTTTTCCCTTATATTTAAAAAAACAATGTAAACCCATACTAATAATTCACAGGCACAATCTTTGAATTTATAGAAAACTAACAACTATTATGAACTGCAAAAAAAGCAGCAATAAACCTTAAAACCTTGTCTTAAACTAATACTATGGTACACAATTCACCCGAAATTAACCTTGATAAAATCTCACATTTTGACAATGGATTTTTTTACTGCATTAATCCATCTTCTCAACGCATACCGGCAGGTTTTATACGCCAAATCTCCGTTTTGCCAGATAACAAAATTGAATTTGCACTTTCTCATTTCCCGGTTTTAGAAGAAGCCTGGAATGTTTTTGCTGCTGAATTACATTTTTATAAAAAAGGATTACCCTTTAATATGAATTTGCACGGCACTGCATGGCTTGTAAATAAAGATGATCTTACTGTACAGTTCAAAGTTTTGTATATAGAAAGTTTTGGCCAGCCGGAAATAAAAAATTATTCACTGCATACGCTTATTGATTTTTTCAGCAACACAAGTCTCTTCTTTAAAAAAATGATTCTTACAGGATTTTAATTTTACACACTAACTGTCTTGCAACTTTTACCAGCATGGCTTTATGCGGGTCTTTTGGGAGTGCCGTTGTATAAATAAAATAATCTTTTTGAGGCTGGATTAGTTTATATAGATCACTGATCTTAATGCAATAGCTTTCATCTTTCATAAACACAAAATCTTTTATTGCATTATCTGCGCTGTCATAAATAAAAAAATTACGCTTCCAGTCTTTATCAATTTCTTCATCAGCAACTTTAATAGTAAGAAAATTATTATCTGCAGATGAAGATGTATTTATTACAAAGAGTTTATCACTGTTATCGTCATCAGGTGAAACGGTTAAGCTATTATTATTTGCACATACTGTTATTTCCATATCCTGTGCAATCAAGCTGGCAAAAGGAATTACAAGTAATACTGATAAAATAAATTTCATTGGATAAAGTTCTGCTGTTTATTCCAAAGGAAATTATAAATACAGCAGCATGTGTAATGCAAAGCAAAACGAAGTAATTTATTTGATCTAATTCAATAATTTTTTTATTGAATGATAAAGCTGCTCTCTTGTAAATGGTTTTTCTAAAAAAAGATCTGCTCCATTTTCAAGAGCTGCATCTTTTACAGATGAAGCATTTCCGGAGATCATTACAATCTTTATATCAGGATAATTTTTTTTGATATAAGTTACAAAATCAACTCCAAGACCATCGGGTAATTTGTTATCTAAGATAATGATTGATGGATGTTCATTTTTCAAATATTCTTCTGCCGCTGCAATTGTTTTAGCATG
>JBDTLW010000394.1:0-3506 GCA_039934575.1 Parafilimonas sp.
ATTACAGCCGTTACAACAAATAATCTTAAAGACATAACAGGAAAAACAACAACTATTGGTTTATTAATGCAAACATCCTGGTTTTCTAAAGGTAACCAGGGTCCGGTAACTGGAAGCAACAGTGGTGTTTTTCCTGATCCGGTATTAAAAGATTACTATTTCTTCGGAAGCCAGGGCGGACCGCAAACGGTTACAAGTAAAATCACTAATTTGGATACAGGTAAATTGTATAATATAAGTTTTCTTGCTTCAAGTAATTGGTCTGGCACACCAAACAACGGCAATACAGTTTTTGCTATTGGTTCTGCATCAATACCTTTATCAGTACAAAATAATACTACTAATACAGCAGACTTTAGCAGTGTAAAACCTGCGGGGGATGGAAGTATAACTTTCACCATGTCTAAAGGTTCCGGGGCAACCTCAGGTTATATAAATGCAATTGTTCTTAAATCTTTATATACTGATTCTGCTAAGCCAGTCAAGCCCGCATATTTAGCAGCACAAATTTTTGGTAAGGGTGTTAAATTAACATGGAATGATAATGCTTATAATGAAACTTCTTACAAAGTATTCAGGGCATTAAATTTGGCGGGGCCGTTTACTATTATAAATTCAAGTCTGCCGTTTAATTCAACAAGTTATCTGGATACAACAACTGCGGGAAGCACCCGGTATTATTATTTTGTAAAAGCATTTAATACAGAAAGCTCCGATTCTTCAAACATTGTATCTGTAACTACAACAGACAAAATACCTGTTATATCACCAATTGCAAATGTTATTATCAAGAACAATCAGCAGCAAACAATACATGTAACTTCAAGTGATGATGCTACCGATCAAATAATATTAACTGCTGTTAACCTTCCTTCATTTATAACATTTACTGATAATGGCAACGGCACAGGCTCTTTCAGCATTGTACCAACAAGTGGTGTTACAGGAATATTTGAAAATATAACTGTAATTGCAACGGACCTTAGTGATTCAAGCAGTTCTGCATCATTCAATGTTACTATAACAGATCAGAATATAAACTCTGTGTATGTTAATTTTTCAAATGGAACATTGGCATCATCCCCATGGAATAATTTTACTTTATTCCCCAATGCTAATGCATTACTTTCAAATTTAACTGATGATAATAATACGGGAACGGCTATCTCTTTAAAGATAATGAATAGTTTCCAGGGAAATTTTGCAGGCGGCATGCAACCGGGTAATAACAAGGGTGTTTATCCTGAAGTAGTAATGCGAACTGGTATATATGAAGGTGCCGCAAAAACTGATTCCATGCAGATATCTGGTCTTGCAAAAAATAAAAAGTACAATTTCGTTTTCTTTAATAGTCATGATGATGGCTTAAAAGGGAATACCAATTTCACTATAAATGGCCAAACGGTAAGTATTAATGCAACCCATAATATTAATACAACAGCACAGATAAACGGAATTCTTGCAGATGCAAACGGGCAGGTAATGATAAAAGTTGCAAAAGCCTCCGGCGCAGATTATGCTTATCTGAATTCATTGGTTATTCAGAGTTTTGACAGTGCTCAAAAACTTCTTGCTCCATCAGATCTTCGGGTTGTTAATACAACAAGAAATGCTGTAAGCTTACAATGGGCTGACAGAAGTTTTGATGAAACCGGGTTTGAAATATGGCGTGCATCAGATACAACCAACTCGTCTTACACATTATTAGCAACTGTTGCACCTAACGCTATAAAGTATGTTGATTCAAACCTTCCTTCGGCACATACCTATTATTATACAATAAGGTCAATCAGTGCCGGTACTCAATCAGCTTATTGCAATCCTGTTGCTGCTACAACATATTCACAAGCAGTTTTCATAAACTTTACTTTCATCAGCAATGCAAATGTTCCATGGAATAACACTTTAGCTTTACCGCAACCAGGTTTGCAATGGGATAATTTTATGGACGATACAGGAATTCCTTCAAGTATTGGCATGAAGGAAACTGGAATGTTTGCTGGTATTTATGGGCCCGGAATGAATACAGGTAATAATTCTGGTTTATATCCGGATAAGGTTCTCGCCGATAATTATGGATTGTTTCCGGGAGAATCTGCTACAATTAAAGTAACAGGGTTGAACCTGAATGTAAAATATGATTTCACATTTTTTGCAAGCTCGCAGATTAATGGAGATGTGAATACATCTTACACCGTAAACGGTAAAAAGGTTATATTAAATGCAGCAACAAATACGAATGGCACAGTAACTATGTTTGGTATTGTTCCTGATGAAAATGGCGAAGCACTTATAACAATTTCCCCAAACACTACTACATCGCAATATGGGTTAATTGGTGCGCTTGTAGTTCAGGAATATAAACCATCAACAAGAACTATTCTATCACTACCATCGTTTAATAAAAAGGCAATTGCGACAGGAAATAATAAGAACGAATATTTAAAGCAACCTGTACTAAATAATAGAAATAAAACTGCGGTTTATCCTAATCCATTTCATAACAGCTTTACCCTTTCACTTTGTTCAGTAAGAGACGACAATGCAAAAATTGAATTATATACAATGACAGGGAAACTTCTTTTACGTAAGGATTTAGGTTATATTTTACCAGGCTCACATACCTGCAATATTAATATAGATAAAAATATAACTCCAGGAGTTTATCTATTAAAAATCATTTATGTAAAGTCAAAGGTTACGGAGTGTAAAGAGATTTTAAAGCAATAATTAAAACTGCTTAGCGTAATTGTTAAGCCGGTTTTTACTTGCATTACTGTGGCTAAAGCCATTAAGATTTTACAATTTTATTTCTCCACCACTTCAAAGTGCTGGAAAATGATTTCTTCACAAGAATTGTAGTGCAGGCACAAACCATTGCGTTGGCTTGTTTGTATCGCCAATAAATTTCGCAATAATTATAATTTATAAGAACAGTTTTCTTACAAATGTCTTATCTCATATTTTCTCATTATAAAACTTGCTGTAATTATAACTATGATTATCATCAGCATTAAAATAATGTAGTGCGCACTGTTATTGATGCCGCCAAAATAATCTGAAAAAGGTATCAGGTTCAGGTTGCAGTAGGTAATAGCAAAAAAAAGTATTTCAAATAATTTTTTCCCTCCGCTTAGCAAGCTCATAAAAACAGCAAAAGATGCAATAAAAACCGCACCGGCAAAAATGTAAACTACCTGCATTACATTTCCTGTAATCAGATACCTTATTATTAACGGAAATGCAAGTGCAACAATCAATATAATTGCTGCTATTACCTGCGATGATAATAACCTTTTTACAGGCTGATAAGAAGCATACGTAAAATAATGAATGCGGTTTGTTTTTTCTTTTGTTGCAATATCGCTTAAACGGCTTACCTGTAAAAACCAAAGCAGCGGTAATACAAATTGGTGCGCTATTGCTAATGGTGTAAATATTAAACTGATCATACCGCCAATATTTATCAGCCACAACCATTTAGTTCCTTTACGAAAAAGCATTAT
>JBDTLW010000395.1:0-3505 GCA_039934575.1 Parafilimonas sp.
CATGTTTTCCTGGTTTGCTGAAATATTATTTTGTGCAGATGAATCGCTACTTTGAGGAATTACAGTAGTAATTGCGGTTTCATTCTGCAAATTATTTGCAGAATTTTCAGATAAAGATTTTTGGTCTGTTGCCATACCTGAAACTACATTTTCAGCCGGTACAAACACGCTGATAGTATCTACACCGTTTTGTGATTTATCAACAAAAAGCATAACCGTTCCTGTATCCAGTTTTGTTTCTGAAATTTTCAGAGGCTGCCCGATTGATTCTGTAATAAAATTTTCATTATTCACTGCAGGCACTACAGCAGCAGTTGCAACCGCAGAGTCATGTAAAGCAGCGTTACTTTCATCATTATGTTTTTCTGATACTGTATTTTCTTTAACAAGATCAGAGTCACTAACTACATCAGAAAGCATATCACCAAAAGTATTTTTTTGCGCAACTGTATTGTTGCTAATGATCTTTTGTGTTTGCATATTCTGAAGCGCCCATCCGGCATCTCCGTTTTTAAGTAAATAACCCGCATCTTTTTTATTTATTGAACAGGTAAAAGCCTGGTCAGGAAATTTGTTCATCGGAAAGCTCACTGTGAAATTATATGTGCTGTCAGCTAATTTAGGAATAATAACATATCCATAATCTGAAGAGCTATAGACTTTGCCGCCAAGCACAACTGCAAAGGGTTGCTTATCCTCGCTTTGCACATAAATAAAATGTTTTTGCTGGGCATGTAAAAAAAAACAGCTCACACAGAAAAAAACTAAAAGCGCAAAAGACTTTACTGACTGCTTCATAATTTAATGTTTGGCAATTATACTTTGCTTATCCGCAAAACTAATATAAAATAAAGCCGCAGCTTTTGGTTAGCCGCTGCCTGCTGCATTTTAACCATTTATAAATATTATTTGTGCCGCAAAATAATATCTCGTTTACTTTTGCCCACTTTAAAAATTTGCACATGATGTGTATTGATTGCTTTTGCCAATACTTTTTATATATACATTACTGTGCCAGATAAATTAATATACATGAAAAAAACGCTTTTATTTCTTTCGCTGCTTGTTTGCACTGCAGCTATTGCACAGCATGGTAATGGTCCGGTTGATACTGCCTGGAAACATATTTATCGTGCTGAAGCCACAAAGATCAATGATCTGGTAAATACAAAACTTGATGTAAAATTTGATTACAGCAAATCTTACATGTATGGCAAAGAATGGCTTACTGTGCATCCGCATTTTTATCCAACAGATTCTTTAACGCTTGATGCAAAAGGCATGAACATTAATGAAGTTTCGCTTTTTGAAAATGGTAAAAAAACGCCGTTGAAATATGTGTATGACAGCATGTTTCTCCGCATCACTTTAAACAAAACCTATAAAGCAAATGAGAACTATACTGTTTATATAGATTATGTTTCAAAACCTGATGAATGGAAAGAAGGAGGAAGCGCTGCCATTGCCGGTGCAAAAGGTTTATATTTTATAAATCCGCGTGGTGAAGAAGCAGATAAACCAACAGAAATATGGACACAGGGTGAAACAGAACATAACTCAGTTTGGATGCCCACCATTGATAAACCAAATCAAAAATGCACTGATGAAATTTCAATGACGGTGCCTGATAAATATGTTACATTAAGCAATGGTCTTCTTGCCAGTCAAAAGAAAAATGCTGATGGCACACGCACTGATACATGGAAAATGAATCTGCCGCAATCGCCTTATTTATTTTTTATGGGCGTAGGTGATTATTCAATTATTAAGGATAGTTATAAAGGGAAAGATGTAGCGTATTATGTGGAGAAAAAATATGCTCCCGTGGCACGTGGTATTTTTGGTCATACGCCGGAAATGATAAAATTTTATTCTGAAACATTAGGCATTGACTTTCCCTGGCAGAAGTATGATCAAATAGTTGGCCGCGATTATGTAAGCGGCGCTATGGAAAACACAACAGCTACTTTGCATGGTGAAGGCGCGTATCAAAATGCGCGTGAATTGAAAGATGGAAATGGTTGGGAAGATGTGATTGCGCATGAATTATTTCATCAATGGTTTGGCGATCTTGTTACCTGTGAAAGCTGGAGTAACATAACCGTAAATGAAAGCTTTGCAAACTTTAGCGAAACAATCTGGAATGAATACAAATACGGGCAGGATAAAGGCGATGAAACCAATTATAATGATATGCAGTCATATCTCAACAGCAACAGTGCAAATAAACCATTGGTTCGTTTTCATTATGCCGATAAAGAAGATGTGTTTGACCAGGTGAGTTACCCTAAAGGCGGACGCATCTTAAATATGCTGCGCCACTATTTGGGTAATGATGCCTTCTATGCTTCTCTGCATAAATATCTTACAGATAATAAATTTAAAAATGGTGAAGCACAGCAATTGCGTTTGGCATTTGAAAGTGTTACCGGGCAGGATTTAAACTGGTATTGGAATGAATGGTATTATGGCACAGGACATCCAATTTTAGATATAAGTTATGTGTATGATGATGCTGCACATAAAGCTTCTGTTATTGTACAGCAAACACAAAAGCAGCAGATATTTAAAATGCCGGTAAATATTGATATATATAATGGCGCCAGTAAAACACGCCACCAGGTTTGGATACAAAACCCTGTTGACACTTTTACTTTTGATTATACAACAAGACCAGACCTGATAAATTTTGATGGAGATAAGGTTTTGCTTTGCGTAAAAACAGATCATAAAACCGCAGACAATTATAAAGCGCAATGGAAGTATGCACCGCTGTATGTTGACCGCCATGAAGCAATTGAATATTTTGGTGATAACAATATGCTTGCTGAGTTAAGTTTAGGTTTAAAAGATAAGTATTACGCTATCAGGAGTTTTACATTAGATCAAATGAAAGGCAATGCTGATGTACTTAAAAACCAAACCATTTTGCAAACCATTCAAAATATTGCGCAGAATGATGAGCATAACAGAACAAAATCAAGAGCTATCTCTGTACTTGCAGCTACCAATGACCCAAAATATAAATCCATATTTGAGAAAGACGTGAATGATTCTTCTTATACAGTTGCAGGTGCAGCGCTTGAAGGTTTAAGCAATCTTGATTCTGCCAATGCATACGCACTTGCAAAAAAATATGCCACAGATGCAAAAGATGATCTTGGTGAAGCAGTTGGAAATATTATTCTGTCTGCCGGTAATGAAGCAGACTATGACATGATTGTAAAGAGGTTTGACGAATTGCCTTTAGGTCAGGAAAAATTAAATTTAACGCCGGCTTTTTGCGATTATCTTTCAAAAATAAATGATGAGCAAAAAATAAAAGCAGGTATTGATAAAATACTTGCATTTAAAAATGGAATACCTGAAGCTTATAAAAATTTTACTGATCCAACAATTAATGCCGGGTTAGAAAAAATTGCAACTGCTAAAGG
Organism: Parafilimonas sp.; assembly: GCA_039934575.1. GTDB lineage: Bacteria > Bacteroidota > Bacteroidia > Chitinophagales > Chitinophagaceae > Parafilimonas. The sequence goes on from JBDTLW010000395.1 coordinate 3,435, forward strand.
CGGAGATATACAAGCGTATGTGCAAAGTGCTATGAAGTAAAAGTTTTTAAATTTCTTTAATGCAAAAAAGC
>JBDTLW010000396.1:0-3500 GCA_039934575.1 Parafilimonas sp.
TTTAAAGAATAAAACTGATCAGCGGCTTTTTTTGCAGGCAGCCAGGATGCAATAACTGCAATGATCATCACTGTAAAACCCACCAATAAAAAATCCTGCGCTACAATTTTTACAGGATAATAATCAATAATAAATGTGCCGCCTTCCAGTTTTATAAGATGATATTTTATCTGCAAAAAACAAATAGCAAATGCAATCAGCATTCCTAAAATTCCACCTGCACCGGCAAGTAAAAATCCTTCATTTAAAAAAATATTCTGAATGCGCTTGTCTGATGCGCCCATGGCTTTTAATACGGCAATATCTTTTTCTTTTTCCAGCACAAGCATGGTAAGCGCACCAATCATATTAAATGCAGCCACCAAAAGTATAAGCGAGAGTATGGCATAAATAACCCATTTCTCAATTTCCATTACAGTAAATAAACTTTGGTTTTGTCCATACCTTGTTTGCACTATAAAATTATCGCCCAGATTTTTTTGTAATTGCTTTTGAATTTTTTCTATATCATCCTGTTTGCTCACAGCTATTTCAATACCCGTATATTGATTTGTATCAAGGTCTAACATATACTGCATAAACGCAAGATTGGTGAAAGCATATTTATCATCAAACTCCTGCTGCACAGAAAAAATTCCGGAAGGCTTTACTTCAAATGAATGCATGGCATCAAGGCTGCTGAAATTTTTTGCTTTGCGGTTAGGCAGATAAATTACAAGATCAGATAATGGCGATCTAGAATCTGCGCCTACTGCATTGGCAATACCAGCGCCGCTTACTATTGCAGGTGCATCTGTTGTGCCCAGATCATATTTGCCATCAGTAATGTAATTCGATAATTTATTTACCGTTGTATAATTTTTATCAACGCCTTTTAAATACACTATTGTTTTATAATCTCCGTTTACAAGCACGGCTTTTTCTTCAACCGTAAAACTTAATGCATGTATGCCATCAACTGCTTTTATCTTTTTAAGAAGTGCATCATCAGCCGTTAAAAATTTTCCTTGTTTTGGAACAACTTTTATATCTGCATAAAAATCGCCGTATAAATTTTTTACCAATCCTTCAAAACCATTGAACACACTCAGTACAATAATTAAAGCTGCAGTGCTTACCATTATTGCAATCATACTTATCCATGCAATAATATTTATGGCATTAGTTGACTTTTTTGATTTAAAATATCGCCAGGCAAATAAAAAGTTCAAGTGTTTATGTGTTTCGGAGTTTCAATGTTCAGCGCTTCAACGCAGTTTACTTTTCTTCTGCGGTTATATCGTCTTTGCGTTCTTCATTTATCTGTTTAAACAATTCTTCCATTTTAAAAACATGGTCAAGCGTATCATCCAAATAAAATTTTAAAACCGGCATGCGTCTTAGCTGATGCTTTACTCTTGCGGTCAATTCTTTTTTTATTTCCCATGATTGCTTTTCTATTTTTTTTAATGCAGCTTTTTCATCTTCCACTTTATACATGCTTACATATATTCTTGCTTCAAGCAAGTCAGGCGTTATTTTTACGGATGATATAGAAATCATTCCACCATTGATCATATTCAGATTTAATCTTCTGAAAATATCGTTCAGATCTTCTGATAAAACCGCTGCTACCTGTTTTTGTCTTTTACCTTCTTCCATACTATTACCTTTGTTGTAAAATTAGTATGAAATGCCCATGATTTAGTTAATTATAAATGAAATGATAAGGGCATTACATCTGGCAATTGAAAGACAAATTTTATTCAGATGAATTAAGTTATTGTTTGTTGCGCCAATTATTTATAACAAAACAATGCTTTTACATTTTTGCAAATGAAACAATATTCAAGGGTTTTTGCATATCTCAAAAATTATAAACTCCAGATATTCCTCTATTTTTTATGCACAGTTCTTTCTATTATTTTTTCCATTGCATCCATAGGTATGCTGATGCCATTTCTGGAATTAATATTTAATACAGGTTCAAAAGCATTGGCAGATGTTGCACAACAATCAGGAAATCCCGCTGTAAGTTTTATACGCAACACACTTACACAATCTATTGAACACAATGGAAAACTAAATACGCTTGGGTTGATCTGTGCGTTTATTATCACTTCTATATTTCTTAAAAATCTTTTTTTGTATTTAGCATCTTACATTCTTAACCCGATGAAGAATGCAATCGTGAATGAGTTAAGAGCGGAGTTATATAATAAGATCTTACAATTGCCCATTGGATATTTTACAGAGAAAAGAAAAGGTGATCTTATCAGCCGTATTACAAACGATGTTGCTGAAGTGGAGAACTCTGTTGTGGGCACATTAGAAGGTTGGATCCGCGATCCGCTTAGTATAATTCTTAATATCGGGTTTTTATTTTATCTAAGTCCGCAGCTTACTTTATTTCTTATCATATTAATTCCGGTAATGGGTTTGGTTATCGGAAGAATTTCACGTTCATTAAAAAAACAATCATCAAGAGCTGCAATAAAATATGGTGAATCTGTTTCTGTTTTAGATGAAACATTAAGCGGCTTGCGTGTAATAAAAGCTTTTAATGCAGAAACATTATTGCGTTCAAGATTTTTTAAAATAAACAGTGAATTGCTTCATGCAAAAAATCATATCGGCTACAGAAGAGATCTGGCTTCGCCGGTAAGTGAACTGTTGGGCGTAATGATGTTTGCCGTGATTTTATGGTACGGCGGCAGCGGAATTTTAAGTGGAAAAATTCCGCTGGAAGGTTCCGTATTTATTGGTTATCTCGCATTATTTTATAACATTATTACACCTGCAAAATCTGTATCTACTTCATTTAGCAATATGCAAAAAGGCAGTGCTGCTATTAACCGTATTGAAGAAGTATTGAAAGCAACAATAACGGTTGATGATAATCCTAACGGGAAAAAATTTGAACAGTTTTCAAAGAGCATTGAGTTTAAAAATGTAAGTTTTAAATATGAAGATGTAACGATATTAAACAACATCAATCTTAAAATTGAAAAAGGAAAAACCATTGCATTAGTTGGTTCTTCGGGTGCAGGAAAAAGTACACTTGCAGATCTTGTTCCGCGCTTTCATGATGTAAGTGATGGTGAAATTTTAATTGATGGCATTAATATCAAAGATTATTCTTTAAACAGTTTGCGCGAGCAAATAAGTATTGTAACACAGGAGCCGATCTTGTTTAATGATACCGTCGCTAACAACATTGCATTGGGTGAACAAAATGCTTCTGCAAATGATATTGAAGAAGCCGCAAAGATTGCTAACGCTTATTATTTTATTCAGCAGAAAGAACAAAAGTTTAATACCAATATTGGCGACCGCGGCAGTAAATTAAGCGGCGGCGAAAAGCAACGCTTAACCATTGCAAGAGCCATCTTAAAAAACCCGCCCATATTAATTCTTGACGAAGCAACTTCCTCACTTGATACTGAAAGTGAAAAATTAGTACAGGATGCAATTAATAATATGATGCAGAACAGAACCTCTATTGTTATTGCGCATCGCCT
>JBDTLW010000397.1:0-3497 GCA_039934575.1 Parafilimonas sp.
ATAAACCTTTTTCAGTAGCGCTTAGTTATGATGTAAATATTTCTGCTTTAAAAACAGCAAGTCAGTATCGCGGAGGATTTGAATTATCTCTTACGTATGCAGGTTTTCTTGACAGAAATAACACTACAAAAAATGCAGTGCTATGCCCTAAATTTTAAAAAAGTTAAAGGATTGTAAAAAACATAAAGACCTTATAAATATTATGGCGAATTTGGTCAAACTGATTATTAACTCTAATTTTATAAATACAAACTATGAATAAAACTTTTACACTTAAATTTTTTAATTACCTGTCAAAAACTTTACTGGTGGCGGTTATTGTTTTTGGTTCAGCGTTTCTGCAATCCAATACTGCAAACTCTGCAAATATGCCCGGCAGAGATATACAGGCAAGAATGGTGAAATGTTATCCCAACCCCGCTATATCATTTATAAATTTTGAAATCCTTCCCGAGTATATCACAAAAAATTATTCATTGCAGGTGTATAGTTTTACAGGTAAAAAAATGTATGAGGTTAATATAAATTTTTCAAAAGTAACTTTAACCTTTACCAACGAATTCTATCGTGGCATTTATGTTTATCAGTTACAGGATAAGAACGGAAAAGTTCTGGAAACAGGTAAATTCCAGGTAAACAAATAAGCCCCGTGTTTAGGGTTTTCAGCGGCAATTGTTTTGAAAAAAAGTTTAGTGAAGCATTCACTAAACTTTTTTTAATTTGTAGCTGTAAGTTTGTATTGAAACAGTAAACTTTAAACATTGAAACTTCTCAAAGACATCTCACTTAAGCAATACAACACTTTTCATATTGATGTAAGTGCAAAATATTTTGCAGCTTTTTCAACCGTTGATGAACTGAAAGAATCGTTTAGTTACCAACCCAAATCTTTACACAAATTTATTCTTGGAGGCGGCAGCAATATTTTGTTTACAAAAGATTTTGATGGTTTGGTTTTAAAAAATGAGTTAAAAGGAATTGAATTAATAAAAGAAGATACACATCATTTTTATGTAAAAACATCAGCAGGTGAAAACTGGCACCAGTTTGTTATGCATTGTATTCATCATAATTATGCAGGTTTGGAAAATCTGAGTTTGATACCCGGCAATGTGGGCGCATCACCTATGCAAAATATTGGCGCTTATGGTGTGGAGATAAAGGATGTTTTTGAAAGCCTTGAAGCATTAAACAAATCAGATCAAACGATACATATTTTCAGCGCTAATGATTGTGCATTCGGTTATCGAGAAAGCATTTTTAAAAGAAAATATAAGGATGAGTTCGTAATACTAAATGTAACCTTCAGGCTGAATAAAGAACCTGTTTTTAATACATCTTATGGAGCAATTGAACTTGAACTTGAAAAAATGCAGGTGAAAAAATTATCTATACAGGCAATATCTCAGGCAGTAATAAATATTCGCAGCAGCAAGTTGCCTGACCCTGCTAAAATTGGAAATGCAGGAAGCTTTTTCAAAAATCCAACTATATCAAAAGAAGAATTTCAAAAGCTAAATGATGTTAATTCGTCTATACCAAAATATATTGTTGACGATGACCATATAAAAATTCCGGCGGCATGGCTGATCGAACAATGCGGATGGAAGGGATATAGAAATAATGATGCCGGTGTTCATATACATCAGCCGCTTGTACTTGTAAATTATGGAAAGGCAAATGGTCATGATATTTATATCATCTCTGAAAAAATTCAGCAAAGTGTAAAACATACATTTGGAATTGATTTGGAAAGAGAAGTTAACATTGTTTAACTTATATTTTATGCAGGTTTGGAATTGATTTTAACTGTTTTCATTTCTCGGTAATTATTTTATTACGTCTTTAACGGATAATTAAAAATCTTTTTATTGGGCAATGTTTTTAACTAGTTAAATAACTTAGCATAACCGTTTTAGAATCCCATAAAGATCCTGAAAAAACCAATTTGCGCATCCGTAGCTTATGTATAAACTGCAGGCTAAGTTTACCTGATTACACCACAATAAGGATGGAGAATTTAACTATCCCTATAATAATTTACACTACTTTTTGCTGATATTTGAGCCATGATGAAACAGATATTATTTATTTTTTTAACGATGGTGTTCTGCAATGCAGCTTTCAGCCAGAACGATGAGAAAGCCAATATTTTAGCAGTAGAAAAAAGTACAGCCGATGCTTTTACAAAACACAATGTGGTGTATTTAAATTCTGTTTTTACTGATGATGTAATTATTATTACAGCAAAAGGTGAAGCTATAAATAAACAACAGTTATTGCAATATGTGTCAGGTGTAAACAGTGTGGTAGTTTCTGATATGCAGGTGAAAATTAAAAATAATATTGCCATTGTAACTGGTATAGAACTGGAAACAGGTAAAGATAATTCCGGTGTTTATTCAAACAAATTACGCTTTACAGATGTACTTGAAAAAACCAAAGGTCAATGGCAGATAATTTCTACACAGGCAACTTCTATGGATCAATAAAACTATATATCGCGGGTAGCAGTAAGAAACAAAAAATCGGAGATATGCAATGATCAATCATTTCGTATTGGAATACCGATATATTTTAAATCCTGTCTTAATTCATCCCAATTCTTTTGCCTTAAACTTCCTGCGCCATATAATTTTGATTGAAAATCTTTTGTAAGAATGCGAACAGATGTAGAACGTTTGTTTGGTTGTTCAATGTCCATTTCTAAAATATCATTTAAAGAAAACGATATTGTTCTCCATGGAAAATAATGATTCTTAATTATGAATTGATCGTTTTCAATAATGAAATAATTCATTTGAAATCCAAAGCCAATAAAAAAGAATGCAGGTAAAATAAAAACTCCAAATAGAGAGGGTTTTTCAATTAGCTGATAGCCCACATATATAAAACAGTAAAAAAAACTTCCAACAATTAAAATCGTATTTAAATTTATGATACCACTTCCTTTATATATTTTTCTTCCTAAAATTTGAAGTGAAATATTTTTAATTTCAGGGGGAATATCTTTTATCTTCTCTTTTGCTTTTTCAAAAATGTATTGACGTATTTCACTCAGATTCGAATATGTATCATTCCATAAAATTATTTTATCACCATTTTCAAATTTTAAAGTAGTTGCTTCATACTTGGATGCCCCTAATAAAACACCAGTGTCTTTACAACTCAGATTAACATCGTTTAATTCATTCCAGTAATAAATTTTTGTTTTAAAAAAAGATTTAGATATAATACTGTCATCATTAAAAATAAAAACAGGACACTTTTTATAATACAACAAAATTCGATACAACATAAAAATGTCTAAACCAATAAATAACCATTGTGCAATTCGCTTTTCAATCTTAATTGAAATAAATAAAAAAAATAGTAGAACAAGGGTTATTGCTATTATCTGCCGAATTTTATACTTTGTTTTCATTACATTAAATCATTCAAATTACCCCGCCCAACCTTCTCTATCCAAACTTCTGTATTGAATTGCTTCTGCAAGG
>JBDTLW010000398.1:0-3496 GCA_039934575.1 Parafilimonas sp.
ATTTATGGTTTGATTAAAGATTATATAAGTCTGCAATTTTTCAATTCTATTTTTGTTGGATTTTCAATTCAACTTAATTCATTTATATGGACATTGTTTTGCGCACAATTAATTTAAATGATGCAGAAGCTGCAGCTCATCTTTCAAAACAACTTGGTTATGAAATTTCTGCAATCCAAATAATTGATAATATCACAGCAATAATTGAAAGTAAAAATGATGAAGCATTTGTTGCTATACATGAAAACAAAGTTGTTGGATGGATTGGCGTAGCCTATACAATTATTCTTGAGTCTTTACCATCCTGTGTAATACGCGGATTGATTGTTGATGAAAAATACAGGAAGAAAAATATTGGCAAGATGCTGATTGAAAAAGCTAAACAATGGTGCGCAGAAAAAAACTGCAGTCGTTTAAGAGTCAGATGCAACGTAACAAGAAAAGATACACATGCATTTTATCTGCATCTTGGTTTTACAGAAAAAAAAGAGCAGAAGGTTTTTGAAATTGAAGTTTGAAATGCGTAGCTGAAATTATTTGTAAAGTCTCCAAATTAAAAGTGTTCCAAACCATAGCAGAAAAAAATTGAGATAAGAATCTGACCTTATTATTTTATGTGATAAGGGAATAAGGTTTTATAAGCCTTTGTCAATTCTCACTAAGGTTGAATAGCTCTCCGCAATTCGGAGAGTTTATTATTTCTTCCCTTCAAAAAATCCATACTGTGTAAGAATACTTTTTAAGATGGAGATGCGAACAGTTTTCATATCCATATCATGCGGACCTTCTATCTGCAAAACGAAAAAATATGGATGCACATTTTCTTCTTCCCAGCCAATAATCCAACCGATTGAATTGCCGTTTTCTTTAAAGCCCCACCCTGTTTTATAACTTAATTTATAGTTAGCATTATCTTCCTGCAACATTACCTTTTTTACAATATCCTGCACACGTTTTTGAAAAGGCAACTGGGCAAAGTATAATTTTTTTACAATGCCTAATTGTTCATCTGCAGTAATTTTAAAATTATTGTCGAGCCAAAAAGAATCAAGGTCGTTGTGTATTTCCGGCTGTCCATATTTAGCAGCGTAACCAATACTATCAAGCCAATGCTGCATGGTATCTTTTCCAATTCTTCTTGCCACTTCCTGGTAATAAGGAACGGCTGAAGCTTTAAAAGCTTGTTCCATGGTAAGGTCTTTGTTCCAGTTGGTATCAGCGCGTACAACACCATCCCACGGAATTACCATGTTTTCATTTGTAATTACGCCAGTTTGCAAACCGATCAATGAATTTATAATCTTAAATGTTGATGCGGGCGAGTATGCGCTGTCGGTATATCTGTGCAAATCATAGATATTAAATGATGCATGGCCGTTATCATACATTGCAAAAGTTCCGGTTACATTGTATTGATCAAAATATTGTTTCAGGCTATCATCTGAAGTAACATTATTGTTTGTACAGGAAGAGAAGATGAATGAAGTAAGAAGAAAGAAGTAAGCGATATGAAAAATGAAATATGGCTTATGAAATTTTGAAAACATTTATTTGTTGATTTTTATTGCAGCATTTTTTACTGCGATGCAAAACTAATTTATCAGCTATTAATCACACCCAATTCTTTTCCAATTTTGCTGAAAGCATTTACTGCTTTATCAATATGATGCAATTCATGCGCAGCACTTAACTGCACGCGAATACGCGCCTGCTCTTTTGGTACCACAGGATAAAAAAATCCTATTACATAAATACCTTCATCTAATAATTTAGATGCAAAATTTTGTGCAACAACTGCATCATACAACATGATAGGAACTATCGGATGTTCTCCGGGTTTTATATCAAAACCTGCTGCTGCAATTTTTTCTCTGAAATATTTTGTATTGCTTTCAAGCTTATCACGCAGTTCAGTAGTTTCTGTAAGCATATCAAACACAGCAATGGAAGCGCCAACAATAGCAGGCGCCAATGTATTTGAAAAAAGATAAGGACGAGAACGTTGCCGCAGCATTTCAATAATTTCTTTTCTGCCACTTGTGAAACCGCCATTAGCGCCGCCAAGCGCTTTGCCTAATGTGCCTGTGATGATATCAATTCTTCCCATCACATTTTTATATTCATGTGTACCTCTTCCTGTTTTGCCAAGGAAGCCTGTTGAATGGCTGTCATCAATCAATACAATGGCATTGTACTTATCGGCGAGGTCACAAATAACATCTAACTGTGCAATTGTTCCGTCCATGCTGAATGTGCCATCCGTTACAATTACCCGACTCCGTAAATGTGCAGAATCCAATAATTTTTTTTCAAGATCTTCCATGTTATTGTGCTCGTAACGGTAACGCTGCGCTTTGCATAAACGTACACCATCAATTACAGATGCATGATTTAATGCATCACTTATTATCGCATCCTGCTCATTAAACAAAGGTTCAAACACGCCGCCATTTGCATCAAAAGCAGCGCAGTATAAAATGCTGTCTTCTGTACCTAAAAATGCAGATATCTTTTGTTCAAGTTCTTTATGAATATCCTGTGTACCGCAAATGAAACGCACACTGCTCATACCGTAACCATGTGTTTCCAGTGTTTTATTTGCAGCTTCAATCACTTTTGGATGTGATGATAAACCAAGATAATTATTAGCGCAAAAGTTTAAAACTGTTTTATCACCCACTGTAATTTCTGCGCCTTGCACGCTGGTAATAATGCGCTCTTTTTTTAATAAGCCTGATGTTTCTATTTCCTCTAATTCTGAAAATATACGCTTTACAAAACTTTCATTCATATACGCTTTTATTAATTGCACAAACCTACTGCAATTAGCATAAGAATTTTATTACAGTTTGAACAGTGTATTATTTGTTTTATTTTTTTTAACACGCATAAAATACTCACAAAAAGTTTTACGATTACATTCGTACGGTAAAACCTGATGCTATCCGCTACGCAAAACACATATCACTGCTTCTAGCTTTAGTTTGTATTATTGTAACAGGTGCTGTATTTATGCATCCTCCGGAAAAAATAAATTCACAAGCACCAGCAAATGCAGGCGGGTCACCCGACAGAAAAATACAAATTGAACAGGCAAAAAAGAATTCTATCCTCCGCAGATTTATTTCATACAACGAAGTAAAAATCGGTTTATAAAAACTGCGTTTTATTTATTGCATTGCATTGTTTTATTTTGAAGACTTATGCCATCATTTGATAACCGTGTTACCAAGCTTTTTAATATTGAATATCCAATGGTGCAAGCCGGTATGGTTTGGACAAGCGGATGGAAACTTGCCAGTGCAGCAAGTAATGCCGGTATTTTAGGAATGATTGGAAGCGGCAGCATGTATCCCGATGTTTTAAAACTGCATATTCAAAAATGTAAAGCCGCAACTTCAAAATCATTTGGCGTAAATATTCCTTTGTTATATCCTGATATTGAAAAGCATATTCAGATTGTAATTGATGAAGAAATAAAAATTGTTTTTACAAG